>JBGPGQ010000095.1:0-9967 GCA_041483995.1 Bacteroidota bacterium | reverse complement strand
CCGCCCGCGACCACGCCGGCTTTCGACCACTTGCCATCGGCAAGAAGGGAGATGCATTTATTATAGCATCTGAAACGGTCGCGTTCGACATTATCGATGCTGAATACGTACGGGACGTTGAACCCGGAGAACTTGTTGTTATTGATGCGGAGAGTCAAGCAACCGGTCAAGTAAAGTCACAGCGAATCAATGGCCGTCCATCCACTCCTCATCATTGCATATTTGAGTACATATATTTTTCTCGCCCGGATAGCCAGATCTTTGGACACAGCGTGGATAAAGTCCGAAGAAAACTTGGGAAAAAACTCGCAACGGCAAACCCCGTGGTGCCAAAAACAACCGGCGAAAAGCAAGTCGTCATCAACGTGCCGGATTCGAGTAATACCGCAACAATGGGGTTTGTTCAGCAAACAAATGAAGATGGCGGCAATGCCAAGCTCGAGATTGGGCTGATCCGAAGTCATTATATCGGCAGAACATTCATACAGCCAAGGCAGGACGTTCGTGAAAATAAGGTAAGGACGAAGTTCAACACCGTGAAGGGTGTCTTGAAGGATAAGGTTGTTGTGGTTGTAGACGATTCGATTGTGCGAGGTACAACTTCGAAGCAGCTCGTCCAATTAATAAAGCAGGCCGGACCAAAAGAAGTTCACTTTCGTGTCACATCACCGCCAATCAAATTCCCGTGTCATTACGGCATGGATTTCCCAAGCCCGAAAGAACTCATTGCGAATCAGTGTGGGGGGGATGTCAAGAAGATTGGTGTGGAGTTGGGCGTGGATAGTCTGGAATATCTATCGATTGATAACCTTCTTTTATCTGTCCCGCATGAGAACGGGGCCCAATACTGTACTGCCTGTTTCAGCGGGAAATATCCGGTAGCGATCGACGCCAACCAATCGAAAGAAGAGAATGAAGCGTGAGCATGGCTGCCCCGCATCCGACAAATGCTGATTCAACACCCGGGTCAAACAGATTTCTCACCGCATCCAACCTGCTGAGCATTAGCCGGGTAGTTCTCACAATCCCGTTTGTGCTTGTGATGTTTTCGACGATACCGTCATCCCGATTGTGGGCTGCTCTGATCATATCGGTTGCCATACTCACGGACAAGCTTGACGGGGTGATTGCACGACGCTATAACCAGATTACTGAATGGGGGAAAATTCTCGACCCCGTTGCGGATAAGATCGCCGTCGGAGTTGTTGCGATTGTTCTGATCCACTTCGATGCAATCCCAGTTTGGTTTCTTGCTGCAATACTTGTCAGAGATGTGCTGATTCTGGTCGGTGGTATTTACATCAAATCGGCTCGAGGTGTTGTCCTTCCATCCAAAGAGACTGGAAAGTGGGCAGTGGGGATTATTTCGCTTGCGTTATTCGTTGCGCTTGTCGGAATCCAATCCGTTCTCCTTGATGTGTTACTCTGGGCGAGCGTGGTGATGCTTGTTGTTTCTTTTTCACTGTATGTTGTTCGATTTATTGAAACTCTAAAAGGATAGTGATGGGATTGTTTGACAAGTTGGGATTGACGAAACTCAAAGAGAGTCTTGCCAAGACAAGGGATGGGATTTTTGGGAAAGTAGCGGCGTTAATCTCGACCAAAGCCACCATTGACGATGAGTTGTTGGACAAATTGGAAGAAACCCTTATTGCCGCGGATGTCGGTCTTACCGCTACCGAAGGAATTGTTGAAGCCATCAGAAAACGCGTGAAGGATAACAGGTACAAGGATAGTTCTGAGCTTCAACACTTGCTTAGGGATGAAATTCAGAAACAGTTTGTGAATGGGTCCGCAGACGGCTCCGTTGACCCGCTTGCGCTTCCGGCAAAGAGACCCTACGTCGTAATGGTTGTGGGCATTAACGGTGTCGGTAAAACAACGACGATTGGAAAGCTTGCGAGTCAATACATAAAGTCTGGGAAGAAGGTAGTTATTGCTGCCGCCGATACGTTTCGGGCTGCCGCAAACGAACAGCTTGAAATCTGGGCGCAGCGAGCAGGTGCGGAAATCATCCAGCAGCTGCATGGCGCTGACCCTGCTGCGGTTGCCTTCGATGCCGTGAAGTCCGCAACAGCGCGTGGTGCCGATGTCGTGATTATCGATACTGCCGGAAGGCTCCATACCAAAGTGAATTTGATGGAGGAGTTAAAAAAAATCAAACGGGTAATGCAGAAGATAGATCCGGAAACTCCTCACGAAGTCTTGCTTGTGATCGATGCATCTACTGGACAGAACGGGTTGCAACAGGCGAAACAATTCAGCGCGGCAGTCGGTGTGACCGGGCTAGTCCTTACGAAACTTGACGGTACCGCGAAGGGTGGCATTGTACTTGCGATAACGAAAGAAATGAGCATTCCCGTGAAGTTCATCGGTGTGGGTGAACAGATCGACGACCTGCAGCCGTTTGATAAGAAAACGTTTGTTGATGCGTTGTTTGAACAATAGATGAAACCAGTAAGACACCAAGACACGAAGTAGAAAAGCAAATGGATTTACGAATTGAATAGCATTAGTGTTGACATGTCTTCTCGCCGAATACAAGTCCTTCCTGAACACCTTGCCAACAAGATCGCCGCAGGGGAAGTCATTCAGCGTCCCGAATCCGTTGTGAAGGAATTGCTGGAGAACTCGCTCGATGCCAGCGCAAAAAACATTGTCGTTATCGTTGAGGAGGGTGGCAAAAAACTGATCCAGATTGTTGACGACGGGATCGGCATGGATGAAGTGGACGCCGTCAATTCATTTCTGCGACATTCCACAAGCAAGATTGCAACGTACGACGACCTCGAAGAAATCCGCACGTACGGATTCAGAGGAGAGGCCCTCGCTTCCATCGCTGCGGTCGGACAAGTAGTGATGAAGACCCGCCGCAGTCAGGAGGATGCGGCAACTGTTGTCCAAATAGATGGTGGAAGTGAGCCACGAGTTTCAAAAGAGGGAAGAGAGCCGGGGACTTCCATCAGCGTGCAGAATCTTTTCTTCAACGTTCCCGCCCGACGCAAATTCCTGAAGAGCGACAATACAGAGTTCCGACATATCTACGATGTGGTCCAACGCGTGGCGATCAGTCATCCTGAAATTGCCGTTCGATACATCAGTGATGGTGAGACCGTTATCGATGTGAAAGCCGGGACGCTACAGGATCGGATGCTCGATATTTTTGGTGAGAGACAGTTCAACGGGATGGTCTGGCTTGAAGAGCGTGGCGAAACGCTTTCGGTGTATGGCTACATCGGCAAGCCTGCATTCGGACAGAAAAGTCGGGTGAACCAGTACCTTTTTCTGAACGGAAGATTCATCATCAGCCGGCAGATCAATCATGCTGTATTTTCTGCATACGAACATCTCCTGCTGAAAAGTACTTTTCCATTCTTTCTGCTTTTTATCGATATCGATCCAAAAAGGGTTGATGTGAACGTCCATCCATCGAAAATGGAAGCAAAGTTCGATGACGAGCAGAACATTTACCGTTTTGTTTCAACGCTTGTGCAGAAGTGCCTGAGCACACATGATCTTGTGCCCGCTGCATCAATGAGTGAGGCCGGGTCGGGGAATATTGGACTTAACTTCACTGATCGGCAACACACTCCGTTTCAACGAGGCTCGATGGCATTCGATCAGCAACGGTCATTTGTCGATCCGGCAACAGGAGAAATTACCGTTCCGAAGGAAGGAACTCAGTTTGCAGCGCGATTACTTGGTTCATCTGAGACATTCGAGCAACTCCTTCAAACAGAATTGCCTCATCAAGATTCCGAACGCCCGGAACCAGGTACGGCCGCGTTTGTGTGGCAGCTCCACAACAAGTATATCCTGATGCCAATCAGGAATGGGCTGATGATTGTAGATCAACATGTGGCTCATGAACGGATCCTGTATGAGCGCGCAGTTATCCGATTTGAACATAATATGCAGTCGGCACAGCAACTTCTTTTTCCCTTTACTGTGCAACTCTCGCCGGGAGATTATTCTCTGCTTACGGAATTGCATGCATATTTCCACGATCTTGGGTTTGAAATAAAACTCTTCGGCGGGAATACGATCGTGATCGAAGGCGCTCCACCCGATGTGAAGGCAGGTAATGAAGTAAGAATTGTTGAAGATTTACTCGCGGTCTACAAGGAACATAACCAGCATTCGGATATTGATTCCCGGGATGCCCTTGCCAAGATGTATTCCTGCAAGGCGGCAGTCAAAGCTGGCGATAGTTTGACTGAACAGGAGATGCGATCGCTTCTTGACCAACTGTTTGCTACAAAGATTCCTTACGTTTGTCCACATGGACGACCGATTGTCCTCAAGATTTCAATTGATGAGCTGGACAGGAGGTTTGGGAGGACATGAATGTATTTAATGACAAGCCAGCTTTCTGATCTTTGAATATTGTTCAATGGAGGTCACCATGAAAACACGTAACCTGTTCTTGATCGTTCTTCTCGTTTCCAGTATTTCGGCGCTCGCCCAAAATTCGAGTGCACCATTTCAAATCACGCCTCATGCGGATTTCAAGTTCTTCGGATGGAAGGAGTTCGGAGACAACGGCGATGAGTTACTCAAAGAAAGCGGGCTTCTGTACAGCTTTGGCGTGGTGCCGCGATTAGCATTTGGTGATGCAAGGAAATTCTTCGTGGAGTCAGAAATGTTCGTGAATCTCGGCACTGTCGACTACGACGGATTTTTGCAGGACGCGCAGGGCCAACAGACACCGTTTAAGACAAAAACCGTGTACTTCGGATTTGAGGTTGATCCTGCAGCGGGATACGTCTTGTCTCTCTCCAAACAATTTGATCTTACACCGACCGCTGGGTTTGGGTTTGAACATTGGAAGAGGAACTTGGATAATGGTGGGCCCAACGGCTACGATGAAAAGTACTCAGTCTTCCTATTTCAGGTAAGTGTGAATGGGAAGCTCGTCCTCAATCGAGACATCCATCTCCTTTCAGGTCTTGGTATCAAGATTCCAGTCTCGATCTCGGAGTCCGTTGATTTAGCTTCTCGCGGCCAGGGAGGACCATCAGACATAAATCTCTCCCCTGGCATATCTCCGAGGATTCGCATCGGAGCAGGAGCGAGTATATACCATGCACTCATCGAGTTTTCGTTTGAAACGTGGACATTGACGAAATCAAGCGACGATAAGAACTATCATCAACCTGAATCGACCCGCAAGATGTTCGGGATTCGACTTGGCTATGAGATTTAAAGACCACCAATGCAAGACGACACCCTTATTGGAGGCACGAGAGAAGAATTTCCAATTACGCACCACTCAGCAATCATTGCAGCTTCCAGCCCGGATCGCAAGACAAGAGAACAGGCGTACGAGGACATTATCACCGCCTATTGGAAGCCGGTGTACAAGTTTGTTCGGGTGAAATGGCACAAGTCAAATGAAGATGCGAAGGACCTAACGCAGGCCTTCTTTACAAAAGTGATGGAGAAAGAATTCTTCACGGGTTACAATCCTGCTAAAGCGCGGTTTCGAACATCCCTTCGTATTTGCCTGGACGGTTTCATTGCCAATGAAGAGAAAGCTGCTACACGTATCAAGCGTGGCGGTGATGCACAGATTGTTTCCCTTGACTTCGAAGCAGCCGATGGGGAATTGGTCCAAACACAAACTCCATCAGCCTGAGCGACCGACTCCTGTGGTTGAGAAAAAGCGGAGAGAGTCGAAGCGTGTTCAACACAGTACATGCTTCGACTCCTCCGCCTTGAAGACGGCATCGCCGCTCAGCAAGACGGGAGTGTACGAATGATTACCAAAATAGAATAGCGTTCGCCCTGCCTTGAAATTCAGTCCGAAATTGAGTTTATTAATTCAAATTCGTTCATTAACAACCTCACATTAGACTCAGACGATGAACACAAACGGCGCCGACAAGATCAAAGCTGAGAAGAAGAGATGGGTTGAGAACGCTGCAAAGTCTTCGCGTCAGCTTCAGACCAAGTTTACAACCGTGAGTGGTGAACCGATTGAGTTGCTGTATACCCCCGAAGACGTTGCCCATCTCAATTACCTCTCCGATATCGGTTTCCCCGGTGAATATCCTTATGCACGCGGAATCCATCACAACATGTATCGGGGCAAACTCTGGACGATGCGCCAGTTTGCAGGGTTCGGCGCTCCCGAAGATACCAACGCACGTTACCACTATCTTCTCGAACACGGTCAAACGGGTCTTTCTGTGGCGTTCGATTTGCCGACTTTGATGGGAAGGGATGCTGATGATTCACTTTCCGAAGGCGAAGTGGGCATCTGTGGCGTTTCAGTGAGTTCACTTGCCGATATGGAAATTCTCTTCAAGGGCATTACGCTGAAGGATGTCTCCACGTCAATGACCATCAACGCACCTGCGGCAATGATGTTGGCTTTTTATATCGCAGTTGCGGAGCAGCAGGGAGCGAAAAGCAAAGACCTGCGCGGCACCATACAGGCAGATATCTTGAAAGAGTATATCGCTCAAAAGGAATGGATCTATCCTCCGCATCCATCCATGCGGATCATTACGGACATGGTTGAGTACTGTACGAAGGAGATGCCGCAATGGAATCCAATTTCGGTGAGCGGCTATCATATTCGTGAGGCAGGTTCGACTGCAGTGCAGGAGCTTGCGTTCACCCTTGCTGACGGCTTTTCCTATGTAGAACACTGCATCGAGCGGGGAATGGACGTCGACGAATTTGCTCCACGCTTGTCATTCTTCTTTAACTCCCACCTTGATTTTTTTGAAGAGATAGCAAAGTTCCGGGCTGCACGTCGTATCTGGGCGCGACGGATGAAGAACAAATATGGAGCAAAGAATCCGCGCTCGCTTGCACTTCGATTCCATACGCAAACGGCCGGGTGTACATTAACAGCACAACAACCCGAGAATAACATTGTACGTACTGCATTCCAGGCACTTGCCGGGGTTTTGGGAGGAACGCAATCACTCCACACCAACTCCATGGATGAAACGCTTGCGCTTCCATCGGAAAAAGCGGTGAAGATTGCACTCCGCACTCAACAGATCATTGCTTTCGAGACAGGCGTGACCAATACCATTGATCCGCTTGGCGGCAGCTACTTCGTTGAGGCACTGACGGATAGGATGGAGAAGGAAGCCGAAGCATACTTTGAGAAGATTGACGCTCTTGGCGGCGTCATCCCCGCAATTGAGACGGGATTCTTCCAGCGTGAAATTGCCGATGCAGCGTATCGCTATCAGGTTGAGCTGGACAAAAAGGAAAAGATTATTGTTGGCGTGAATGACTTCATTGAAGAAGATGAAAAGATTGAAATTCCTCTCCTTCTCATTTCTCCTGAAGTTGAAGTGAAGCAGAGAAAGCGCATAGCCGAGGTGAGGAATTCCCGCAACGAAGGTGAAGTTGAACGCACGCTTGCAGAACTCAAAACAGCAGCCGAAGACGGAACAAATCTCCTTCCCCGTTTCGTTGCATGCACGAAAGCCTATGTTACGCTTGGTGAGATGTGCAACAAGCTGACGGAGGTCTTTGGTATACATGAAGAGGTTGCCGTGTTCTAAGTATACATTCTTTACACTGTGTTTGTAGCAAATCTATTCGTTCCAAGCCTTCCTACCATCCGTGACTACCAAAGCAAAAGCTGAAGCAGCGCTCCTTGGCACAACACTTATCTGGGGCAACACATTTGTTGCAATGAAAGTGCTGTTGCTGGATACGACACCTCTGATGAACGTGGCGACCAGATTTACTGCTGCGGCTTTGATCTTCCTCCTCATCTTCCGAAAGACACTGTTTCCAATCTCGCGTGCTGCAGTCGTCAAGGGGAGTATCCTCGGCCTTTTCCTGTTTCTTGGATTCATAGCCCAGAATTTCGGTTTGAAGTATACGACTGCATCCAAGTCGGCGTTCATCACCGGAATGATGGTGGTGTTCGTCCCGCTCTTGCAGATCATCATTGAAAAACGTGTGCCGAAGTTAGGCAACATCATCGGAGCGGTGATCGTTTCGGTCGGACTTTGGTTCCTTACTTCGCCAGCAGGCTCTGAATTCAACATCGGCGATGCTTTAACGATTGTGTGTGCCGTCATCTTTGCTGTGTATATTGTGTATCTTGACGTCATCTCCAACGAAATGACAGCCCAGCAGCTCACGTTCCTGCAAATTGCATCGACGGCAGTGTACGCCGGAGGTGCGCTGCTTCTGACGGAGAAGCCGACGTTCTCGATGTCCGGTTCCTCGTTCATTGCATTGGCATATCTCACTCTCCTTGCAACGGTTGTGACAACCTACGTGCAAACGAGATTCCAGAAAGACACCACACCGACGCGGGCAGTGATTATCTTTTCAATCGAACCTGTGATTGCTTCTATCTCAGCGTACTTCATCCTCGATGAAAATCTCGGCACGTTTGGAATTCTTGGAGGTGGATTGATAATGTCCGGAGTTCTCATTTCACAACTCTCCGATTCAATTCCGTTCTTGAATTCTTCGTTCGATATTTCGGACTAATACGCTCTTCCTCAATGGCTACACAACCACGTCATGCTGAGTGACGATGCTGCTTTTGGCAGAGGAGTCGAAGCATGTCATGGGTTGATCACCCTCCGACTCCCTCTGCTCGTAGCCAGCATCGAACATTTCTCATACTTCCCTTGTTTTTCGTATTCAACTGGCATATCTTCGCAGTAGTTGACCTCAAGAGTTTTTATGAAGAAGTTTCTGCTGTGCACCGTACTCCTCTGTTCCATCCTCCTCAGCGGCTCCGTGCCTTCTTTAATCCAAAATCCATCTTTGCGACGTGAGCTTGATGACCTTACCAAGCGAGGCTTCACATACCGTTTTCTTAACAACGACCTCATTGAGCTGACTGACGCTGCGAGCGGTACAAAGCAGTTCAAGAACTTGCGCGAGCCGAGCGAGGGAAAGATACGCGCGTGGGCGGCTTCGCACGGCATACCAATACTTGAGATTGACCCAGCCTTGATCGACACAACCCAATACGTCGGATGGTATAATTACTGGCAGCGATTGCCTATTTCTAGTGATGTAATCCAGCCGCTTGTCATCGCAGATGTTGATGCCAATGGTAATCCCGAAATCTACGGGCTTATCGCCGTTAACGGGTCTATAACAACCATTGAGTCTCGCATTTGCGAGGTTGACCCACCATCGTTCAGATACGCATATCAGCCGTATCCGGGAATACCAATAGGCATTGTCGACATCGATAACAATGGTATGCGCGAGATTCTGTTCTCGGGACAGAGCGGTCTTGTTCTTACAGATTTTCGACAGCTACAACTGGATTCATTACCTACGGCTCAAACCTTCATGCATCAGACCACTAATTCCGGAGCAGGGGTTAGCTTCGCCGCGCCTTTTGTTGGTAGTCTTGACGGTGATCGTCTCACAGACTGCCTATACAAAGTGAGTGAGGTTGATTCATCTGACACAACATTCCCGCTTGTTACCAAGGTTGTTGTAACTGAATACGATTCAGCATCACACAACCTCCAGCGGACTTGGTGTATGCGGCTACCGCCACGAGGACAACCAGATGACGCCATCGGTCATTTTGCTTCTGCAGACTTTGATCAGAATGGGAAACAGGAATTCGTGACAACCGGAGGCTTAGAGGGCAATGTTTTCCTATTTGAGAACACTGGAGATAACAACTATGCACTTACATACCAAGATAGCACACCATTTGTCAACCTCTATAGAAACATTGCGGGAGATGTTGATGGAGACGGCGAGCCAGAGTTTTTTGTAATTGCAACCCAAGGAAACGGGCAATGGGCCTTAATGTACGAAGCAGACAGCAACGATCATTATTCAGCAAAGCTTCTCATTCATTTTCTCTCAGGCGGCTCAATAGATTTTCCCACGTACTTGACATCAGACATCGATGGTGACGGTAGACTCGAACTCCTTACCACGAGTGGAGCCAATATCTTTATCTTCAAATCAGATGGAAACGATTCGTATCGACTTT
>JBGPGQ010000094.1:0-9970 GCA_041483995.1 Bacteroidota bacterium | reverse complement strand
TTGCCGACACCGGGCTCGCCTATTAGTACGGGATTGTTTTTGGTTCGGCGCGATAGGACTTGCAATACTCGTCTGATCTCCTCATCGCGACCGATGACGGGATCAAGTTTCCCCTTCCGCACAAGTTCGTTCAAATCCCGACCAAACTTTTGAAGTGCCTGGTATTTGTCCTCAGGATTCTGGTCAACAACGCGTTGAGTTCCACGGATCTCTTTCAACACCTTGTATATCGCGTCCTTCGTTATACCCTGATCGCGTAGCATTTTGCCGGACGCGGTACTCTTCTGCTCAACCAGCGCCAACAACAGATGTTCTGTACTGACATATTCGTCCTTAAGCTGCTGCGCTTCCTTCTCGGCTTTTTCAAATATATTGCCGAGGGACTGGGACATGTTTTGATTGCCAAGTCCAGCGCCGCTCACCTTCGGCAGTTTTTCGAGAAGCTCATTGAGCTTTATCTTGATGAAGTCAGAATTTGCTCCTGCTTTTTGAAGAACAGGAACGACCGTTCCAGCTGAGTCCTGTACCAAAGCAGCTAGCAAATGTTCAGGTTCAATCAGTTGATTGCCGTAACTTGATGCAATCTCCTGAGCATTTTGTACGGCTTCCTGTGATTTGATTGTGAATTTATTGAAATTCATATATTTTCATTATCCTTTCCTTGGTCGCTTGACCACCTTCGACCAAACAAAAGGCGAGGGATTTCCTCGCCTTACGTATCTCCACTCCTGAAAGGCGGAGATGCATCATGGTGTTACATCAGTTGCTCATGCTTGCTGCAGAAGCGTGGCAACCGGTTGCCACCGTGTTCTACTTCTTATCCTTATCATCAACCACTTCGTACTGGGCATCTTCGACTTTCTTCTCGTCAGGTTTTTGAGAAGATCCATCGCCAGCATTACCCTGCGGCCCGGCTTGAGGCCCACCTGCACCAGCCGCTGTAGCCTGCTGGTACATTTGCGTTGACGCCTCATTCCAGGCGTTGTTCAACACCTCGATGGCGCTCTTGATAGTGGTGATGTCGGCACTCTTGATGGCTTCCTTCAACTTCTCATTGGCGCTTTCCACCTTTGCTTTGGCTTCACCGCTTACCTTGTCGCCAAACTCCTTCAACTGCTTCTCGGTCTGGAAGACAAGGCTGTCTGCCTGATTCTTCGAGTCAATCTCTTCCTTTTTCTTTTTATCGTCGGCGGCATGTGCCTGAGCATCTGTTTTCATCTTCTCAACTTCTTCCTTGCTCAAGCCGCTGGATGAAGTGATTCGGATTGACTGCTCCTTGTTGGTTCCCTTATCCTTCGCAGAAACATGCAGCAAGCCGTTCGCATCGATATCAAACGTTACCTCGACCTGTGGAATGCCCCGAGGGGCCGGTGGAATTCCATCAAGATGGAACCTGCCTAGTGTGCGGTTATCTACTGCCAACGGGCGTTCACCCTGAAGCACGTGAATTTCGACCGAAGGCTGGCTGTCTGAAGCCGTCGAGAAGATCTCGCTCTTCTTGGTCGGGATTGTCGTGTTCGATTCAATCAATTTGGTCATTACACCACCAAGCGTCTCAATACCGAGAGAAAGCGGTGTAACATCCAACAACAACACATCGGTCACGTCGCCTGCAAGCACGCCTCCCTGGATCGCAGCTCCAATAGCAACGACTTCATCAGGATTGACGCCTTTGTGTGGCTCGCGGCCGAACATTTCCTTAACCAGCTGTTGCACTTTCGGTACCCGTGTCATACCACCAACAAGGATGACCTCATCGATTTGATTCGGGTTCAATCCGGAATCCTTCAACGCCTGCTCGGTTGGTTTCAGGGTCTTCTGGATCAAATCATCGACGAGCTGTTCGAATTTTGTCCGTGTCAATGTCATATTGAGATGCTTGGGTCCATCCGCTGTCGCGGTAATAAACGGAAGATTGATCTCGGTCTGCATGAGCTGTGAAAGTTCCATCTTCGCCTTCTCAGCCGCCTCACGCAAACGTTGCAATGCCATCGGGTCTTTGCGGAGGTCAATTCCCTCCTGCTTCTTGAACTCATCAGCAATGTACTCAAGGACTCGCTGGTCAAAGTTGTCTCCACCCAAGTGTGTATCACCGTTGGTGGACTTCACCTCAAACACGCCCTCCCCAAGCTCAAGAATGGAGATGTCGAACGTGCCGCCACCAAGATCGTAGATCGCGACCTTCATATCCTTATGTTTCTTATCAAGTCCATAGGCAAGCGCTGCAGCCGTTGGCTCGTTGATGATTCTTTTCACGGTCAGCCCGGCGATTTCTCCCGCTTCTTTCGTTGCCTGGCGCTGTGCATCGTTGAAATATGCAGGAACCGTGATGACAGCCTCAGTGACCTTCTGACCAAGATAATCCTCAGCAGTTTGCTTCATTTTCTGAAGTATCATGGCACTAATCTCGGGTGGCGAGTACACCCGTCCACCCACATCCACACGAGCGGTGTTGTTGTCTCCCTTCACTACTTTGTAAGGAACAAGCTTCATCTCTTCGTTCACCTCGTTGTGGAATCGTCCCATAAATCGCTTTATTGAGAACACAGTATTTTCAGAGTTGGTAACTGCCTGCCGTTTCGCCGCCTGCCCTACAAGTCTTTCACCGTTCTTTGCAAATGCCACAACGGAAGGAGTCGTTCTGCCTCCTTCAGCATTTGCAATCACAACCGGGTCGTTACCTTCCATGACTGCTACGACAGAGTTTGTTGTTCCCAGGTCAATTCCTATGATCTTTCCCATGAATTAATTCTCCTTTGTATGAAAATTCCTTAAAGTCGATTTCACCTTAAGCCTGTAAATATTCTGCTACATGCATAGCAACAGCCATGCCATTGGGTATAGAAAAACGGCCATCTAAGTTACTATCCTTTATGGGGTTACTCGGATAGAGTGCGGGTGGTGTTGACTACCAATCTTCCATGCGACATGTTGGCATGATTAGCCAGCAAGATTGGCTAACCACTGCTGCTCTCTGACAGATTGCCGCTTGACTTTCCTTCTGTATTTGGGTACCATTCTGCTGGAGTCTTTGAACGAGCTGACCAAATATCCCCCCATGACAAAAGAAGAACCTCGACAGGATCTCTTCATTAGCTACATCCCACACATCTTATCTACGCTGCAGCTTTTCACTAATCTACAGACTTTACCGGAGTAAATCATGTTCTCTGAACAAACACTTCGCAAGGGTTTGAAGACGCGTCTATTTGGAAACAAGATCTACACCTTTGATACCATTGATTCGACGAATAGCTGCGCAAAGGCTGTTGCCGGTTGCGGCGCGCAGGAAGGAACCATCATTATCTCAGAGGAGCAGACCGCCGGCAGAGGCCGGCTTGGTCGTCCCTGGCAAGCCAACAAGAACGAAAACCTCATGTTTTCGATCGTTCTAAGGCCAAACGTCGCACCGGACGCCTTAAACCTATTACCATTGTTTGTTGGGGTTGCAATAGCAGAAGCTGTAGAGCGTACAACAAGACTTAAGGTTGAATGTAAATGGCCCAATGATCTTCTCATCAACAAGAAAAAGTGCGCGGGGATTCTTATAGAGGGCTCTGTAAAGCAAAACATGGTAGAATACGTCGTTATCGGTGTCGGCCTCAATGTAAACCAGCAGCAATTCACTGGTGAGCTTGAGAAAAAAGCGACATCGCTTCGTCTGGAAGCCGCAAAGGAAATAGATCGACCAAGGCTATTCAGGGAGATCTTGCTTTCGCTTGAAGGAAGTTACAAGAGTGTCTCCTCCACCGGCTTTCAGTCGGTAGTGCCCATGTGGCTGAAACGTTCCTCAATGATTAACCAGCCTATATCCGTTTCCCAGCAGGGGAATGTCTTCTCAGGGATTGTAACTGGATTGAGCAATGATGGAAGCCTCATCCTCCAATCGAACGGAACGGAAAAGAAGCTTTTTGCCGGCGACGTCACCATTGTTGGGACGCAGCAATAGCCCACCCGGGAATCCTCGATCGACCACTCCATGCTTCTTACCATAGATGTTGGAAATACACATACTGTCCTAGGCGTATTTAACAATGATAAACTGCTCAAGACCTCGCGAGTAACAAGCTCTGCTCAACTGATGGCGGATGAGAGTTGGCTGACTATTAAGAAATTTATCCAGGAAGCCGGCATTTTGCCAACCGATGTGAGAGGCCTCGGCATTTCTTCGGTTGTCCCCCATATCACAGGCATCTTCGAGACCATTGCAAGAAAGTTTTTGAAGATCGAACCCGTTACCGTTAGCATTGCGCTTGACCTCGGCATCAAAGTTCTGTATAAGGACCCAAGCTCCGTAGGAGCGGACAGATTGTGTAACGCCATCGCAGGATTCAAGAGGCACGGTGGACCATTGATTGTGATTGATCTTGGAACTGCAACAACGTATGACGTGGTTTCTGAAACGGGAGATTTCCTAGGCGGCGTCATAACTCTTGGCATGGGATCTTCAGCGGCAGAACTCCATCGGAGGGCAGCCAGACTGCCTGAGATTGAACTGCATTTCCCTCAATCCATCATCGCAAAAGATACAGTCTCTGCGATGCAGGCTGGAATAATGTTTGGAGCAGTTGACGCGTTGGAAGGAACGGTGAAACGGATCAACGCCGAGCTTGGGAGAAAAGCAAAGGTGATTGCTACAGGCGGACTGTCTTCGGTGATTGCAAAATACACAGATATCATTGAGGCGTATGAGCCAGCGCTTGTATTGGAGGGTATACGACTTGTTGTTGATAGAATAAGTGGTAGGAATTAGACTCGAACTGAGCTCAATCCTCTGACTACGGTGTTCCAAAAATCTTCACCGATGCTTGGGCAAGCTGGACAAGTGGAGTGAAGTACAGGCCAAGGAGAAGAGTCGGGACCAGAAGGACGAGCACGGTGGCAGTTTGGAGCATGCTAAACGAGAGTGGCGTCGTTTGAAGTTCGTCGGTACGGAGGTACATATTACGAAAGACCCGTACATAGTAGTAGAGTGAGATAACGCTGTTGAGCGCACCGACAACTGCTAGCCATACCCAGCCACCGTTGATCAGGGCCGCGAAAAGATACAGTTTTCCGATAAATCCTGCCGTCGGAGGCAAGCCTGTAAGAGAAATGAGAAAGATCGCCAGCGCAACTGAAAGAAACGGCGCCCTGGAACCAAGTCCCCTGTAGTCCTCAATATCCTCACTGCCTGTCTTGTTGGCGATAAGCATCACAATATAGAATGCGCCAAGGTTCATAAACAGGTATACAACAAAGTATACCATGATTGCCGCAAGCCCCTCGTTACTGAGAACGACGACGCCCATCAGCATGTAGCCGGCGTGCGCAATGCTGGAATAGGCAAGCAGTCGCTTGAGATTGTTTTGTGAGATTGCAACAAGGTTACCCAGCGTCATCGTCAGCACGGAAATCGCCGCAATAATATTGTACCATTCAAAACCCTCAAACGTCTGCCACATCCCCGCCGGCAGTGATACCACGCGTGAGTCAATAAACGTTACCTTGAAGAAACGAATCATCATCGCAAACCCCGCAGCCTTTGAAGCAACGGAGAGAAAAGCCGTGATAGTGATCGGTGCGCCTTCGTACACGTCTGGGGTCCAAAAGTGGAATGGAACTGCCGAAATCTTATACCCGAACCCGGCAATCGTAAGCGCACCGGCGATCAACAGTGTAAACCCACCTGCTCCGCCAGTCATCAGCTTTGCATTGATTGCGTAGATATCAAGCGAGCCGGTGAGTCCATACACTATTGAAATTCCATACAGCATCAAGCCCGAGGAAAGTGCGCCGAAGATAACATACTTGAGAGAAGCCTCACTGGAGTCGGGCGCTTCTCGTGTATACCCCGAGAGAATATACGACGTCATACTCGAGAGTTCGACCGCAAGATACATCATCAACAGGTTGCTTGCTCCTGCCATGAGCATCATTCCAAGCGTCAGTCCTGAAAGAAGCGCATAGTACTCTCCGAGCTTGCGTCCAGGGGAATTCAATTCCGATGAGTCAAGCGAGAAGACGACAATCAGAATCGCCGAGATGATAATAATGAGCTTGAAGAACAATGCAAACGGATCGACTGCAATCATGTTGTTAAAAATTGACAGATTCCATCCAGCCTGCCCAAGCACAAGCAGACCAGTTACAATAAAGCCCACCATCACCGTCCCGGAAATAATCACCGGTGTCCGCCGGAAGATCAAATCAAGAATGATTGCGACCAACAGGGTGGCCGTTAGAGCCAGCTCAGGAAGAAAAGACGGGAGGTCTTTGAGAATCTGTTCCGCCATATCAGTTCAGTCCCATCACGGATGCGCTTCCCGCGTGATGCAACAACTCAGCAAGGTAGTTCATCGACGTGTTCATCAGGTTCAAGACGGGAGCGGGATAAATTCCCAGGAAAATAACAATCGCGGCAAGTGGCACCAGCATTACCATTTCCCGGCCATTCATGTCGGTAAGGTTCTTCCATTTTTCCGGCAATGTTCCAAGAAATACTCGTTGAAGCACCCAGAGCATGTAGCCGGCTGTCAACACAATAGTTATAGTGCTGATGATCGTCAGCCATCGAAAGGTCTGGAACGCACCAAGCAACGAAAATGCTTCGCTCACAAAACCACTCAAACCCGGAAGTCCAAGCGCCGCAAAGAACGCCACAACCATGATCCCTGAATATTTCGGCATCTGGTTCATCAGTCCGCCGAACTCATTGAGCCCGCGTGTATGGGCACGATCATAAAGAACACCGACAATAAGAAAGAGCATTGCCGTGATCGTTCCATGATTGAACATCTGGAAGACCGCACCGGTCATTCCCTGCGTATTCATGGAAGCCATACCCAGGACAACAACACCCATGTGACTGATACTCGAGTATGCGATCAGTTTCTTGAAGTCAGTTTGCGCCATTGCTACCAGAGCCCCGTACACCATGCTAATCACACCCAAGAGAGCGAGATGCCAGGAATAATGCACCATCGCATCGGGAAAAATCGGGAAGCTGATGCGTAGCATTCCGTATGTTCCCAGTTTCAGAAGAACGCCTGCAAGGATGACACTGATTGCCGTTGGGGCTTCAACGTGAGCATCCGGAAGCCATGTGTGGAATGGGAAGATGGGCACTTTGATCGCAAACCCGATGAACAAAGCAACGTACGCAATATATCGCCAGGAGGTGTTGATTCCTGCCAGCAAAGAATCAGGTGCGAAGTTGCCGGCATCCATCATCGCCATCATATTAAATGTGTAGATTTTCTCCAGTCCCTCCGTTCCCTTTGCCACAGCCTGGGCAACCGAGTACATGGTACCAGCCGAATCTATGTAGACATTCACACTGAAATACAGGGCGATCATAGCCAGCAGCATGAGCACACTGCCAAAAAGCGTGTAGAGGAAGAATTTGATCGCTGCATACTCGCGCCGCGCACCGCCCCATATCCCGATGAGAAAATACATCGGCAGCAGCATGACTTCCCAGAACACATAGAACAGGAAAAAATCGAGCGATACAAACACACCCATCATTCCGGTATCGAGAAGCAGCAACAATGCAAAGTACCCCTTCACCGACTTCTCGATATTCCATGAGGAGATCACAGCAACAAAGCTGATCAGTGCGGTAAGCAAAACCATGGCAACACTGAGCCCATCAATGCCAAGCAGATACTCGATGTGTATACGACCAAACCATGCAACGCTTTTGATATCGATCCATGATGCCTTCTCAAGAAATTGCATCCCTGCCTGCGAATTGATTCCAGCAAGATTCAAATCGAATTTCATGGTGACCACGATCGCAAGGAGCAGTTGCAGTCCGACAAAGAAAAGTGACGCCCACCGAATTGCATTCCGCTGTTCCTTCGGCATTAGTAATACCAGCACCATGGCGGCAACAGGCACGAACGTTATCCATGTAAGAATTCCAATACCAAGTAGTTGCATTACTATTCAATCCTCCAAAAAATGAACGTTACAGCCAGCCGAGACGCGAGGCAAAATATATTGCCATAACGCCAAACACGGCAAAGACAACGTAGGTTTGTACTTTTCCCGTCTGGAATTTCCGCAGGACAAGGCCTCCAAAACCGGCCATGTACGCGGTGAAATTCACAAAACCATCAACCACAATCGTATCAAATTTCCCGCTGATGAATGAGCCGACTTTCGTGACAGAGCCCGCTCCATTCACAGCACCATCAACAATCGTATTATCAAACCATTTCAAGACATTTGTGAATGCGAGCGTAGTACCGACAACAACATTGTTGTACAACTCGTCGAAGTACCATTTATTCAGGAGGAATTTATGCAGAGGGCTCATGCTCTCAGCAATCTTATCCGCGCTGATCTTCTTCCACTGGTACGTGGCAAACGCAGTGAGTATGCCAAGTCCGGCAACAAGCAATGACAACATCATCGCAGTGTTGTGCGCGTGGTGGTGCGCCTCTTCAAAAACTTCCGTTGAAGCAGCCGCTACCGAGGCGGGAACGACCGACTCCGGCCGCTCTACAGCATGGCTAATCCACCCATCTGCCGCATCGAGCGGATTGAAACTGTAGAAAAAGAAGAACGAAAGCGCCGCAAGAATCATCAGCGGCACGGTCATGATTTTGGGAGATTCATGAATGTGCTCAAGTCGATGGGCGTCTTTGTGTTCACCCAGAAAAGTAAGAATGACGACGCGGAACATGTAGAACGCTGTAAGTCCGGCAACAAGGAATCCGACGATGGGAATGAGCGAATGGCCCGTCAGGCTGTTGAATGCAAGCGTGCCAGCCAGAATCGAATCCTTGCTCAGGAAACCCGACGTCAATGGCACACCGGAGATCGCCAGCGTGTAGATAACGAATGTCCAGAATGTAATGGGCATCTTGGCTTTCAATCCACCCATATTGCGTACATCCTGCGCATCGGTCTGGTGATCGTGTTGATGATGCAACGCGTTGTGCATTGCATGAATGACCGAACCGGAGCCGAGGAATAAACCCGCCTTGAACATCGCATGTGTAACGAGATGAAAGAATCCTGCCGTATATGCGCCAACGCCAAGCGCCATCACCATGTATCCAAGCTGACTAATGGTCGAATATGCCAACACTTTCTTGATATCGTTCTGTGCGATGGCGATCGTTGCTGAAATAAAGGCAGTAATCGCTCCGATGTACGCAATCACCATCAGTGCATTGGCTGTCATCATTGGAAACGTACGAGCAACGAGGTACACGCCTGCTGCAACCATCGTTGCGGCATGGATCAACGCGCTCACTGGAGTCGGGCCTTCCATTGCATCCGGCAGCCAGACGTGGAGCGGGAACTGCGCCGACTTGCCTATTGCTCCGCAGAAAATAAGAATCCCGGCCGCAGTCAACCACGATTCGGTTCCCAGTGGGAGCGAACCACTGCGAATTGCTTCGAAGATTTCTTTCAGTCCGAACGTGTGGAAGGTGGCAAACATGATCATGATGCCTGTAAAAAACCCGATGTCTCCGATCCTGTTGACGATGAACGCCTTCATGGCCGCATCCGACGCAGTCTTCTTTTCATACCAATGGCCGATGAGCAAATACGAACTCAGCCCCACCAGCTCCCATCCCACATATAACAGGAAGAGGTTGTTAGCGAGAACGATCATCAACATGGAAAACGAAAAAATGCCAAGGTAGGCAAAGTACCGGGAGTACCTGATATCTCCGTGCATGTAGCCTATTGAAAAGTAATGCACGAGGGTACTGATCAACGTTACTACCACAAGCATGATGGCAGCGAGGTTGTCAATCGCAAACCCGAGGACGATCTTCAGCGGACCAACGCCCGGCACGTCATGGAAGTCGACCCATGTAAAATTCAGAAACAGCGTCTCATCATGAAAATGCGAAAGTTTCTGGAACAAAATGATGAGCGATAGAATGAGCGCCGAGGAAATAATCAACGTTTCCAGCCAGTCTCCCTGCCGAGTCAGTTTCTTGCCGAAGAAAATCATCAGCAC
>JBGPGQ010000093.1:0-10055 GCA_041483995.1 Bacteroidota bacterium | reverse complement strand
TCCATCACTTTGTTGAACGCGTCGGTATCCTTGTCGATAAGATGGGTGAACCGTGCCCGCAATTCCTCGGTCTGCTTGAGAATCGCCTTCATATCGTTCTCAACCCCGGCATATTTCTTTTTGCCGATTGTCAGGTTGCATACCATGGAGCTCAGGGCAACCCCTAACGCCCCGGCAAGCGCAGCAACACTGCCGCCACCAGGCGCCGGCGAATTGGAAGCGAGTTCATCAAGAAATGCTATGACAGTTTTGTTGGTGAGCATCTGTATTTTTCCACTATGATTAGAGTTGATGTTCGATGACTTTCTTTTTAGGATCAAATAGTTCCAACTCGCTAAGGCCCAAGTGTTTGATCGCGAGCGCAACAGCATCGTCCTCGGAAGAGACAGCAGGCTCATAGTATCTTCCCGCCATCACGAGTGCTTCCTTTGGTGTCAGGCCAATGATTTCACTTCCCGTCACTTCAACGCCGAGGGTTGCAGCTTGCTTCTTGACCTCTTCGAACGCTACATGCGGCGGCGTAACATGATAGTTAACAAGATTGATTGAAACCTGCGCGATCTTGTGTGCTTCCAACAGTACTCCCATTGCCTTCACTGCTTTGAGTGATCCGGGAATATTGATCTTCTGACCCCTCGCATCAAGGACGGGGCTTCCCTTCTCATCCTTCTTCACTCTCCCACTCTCCCGAATGCGAAGAGCAATTTCATTTGCAATTGCTGTATCACTCGTCTTCAAATTGACATTGTACGCGATCAGGAACATACGAGCTCCAGTCACGGTACCACCGGATTTTTCATTGAATATTGCAGGACCATAGTCCGGTTTCCAGGCAGGGTCTTTCAATTTTTGTCGCAACCCTTCATATTCACCCTTGCGGATGTTGGCAAGGTTCCGTCGCTCGGGAACTTGTGCAGCTTCCTCGTAGAGATACACCGGAATGCCCAGCTCATTTCCCGCACGTTTGCCGAACTGGTGTGCCAGTTTCACACATTCCTGCATCGTAATCCCGGAGATTGGAACGAAGGGGACAACATCCGTTGCACCAAGGCGCGGGTGTTCGCCCTTATGTGTTGTCATGTCGATCAATTCGGACGCTGTCTTCGTCGCCTGAAATGCCGCTTCAACCACAGCTCCTGGTTCACCAATAAATGTCACTACCGTTCGATTGTAATCCTTGTCAGGTTCTGCACTGATAAACTTCGCTCCCGCAACGCCGCTGATTGCCCCCCCGATCGCGTTGATCGTCTTGATGTTCCGTCCTTCACTGAAATTGGGAACGCACTCTACGATTCGTGGCATTAGAATTCCAGGATTGTTCCGTTCTTGATGACCTTCGCGACATGATTGTGCCCGAAATGATACGCCAGATGCTTGTAATCAGGAATATCAGCCACGATCAAATCCGCGTTTTTCCCCACTTCAATACTGCCTACTGTCGAAGACATGTTGAGTGCGGCAGCGCCATTCAGGGTAACTGCAACAAGCGCTTCTTCGGGCGACATCTTCATCTGTGTACAGGCAATTGTCATCATCATCGGCACGGAAAACGACATGCAGGAGCCGGGATTGAAATCGGTTGCAATTGCAACCGGAACGCCGCTATCAATCAGTGTTCTCGCCGGCGCATAACCATGGTTCAGGAAGAAGGAGACTCCGGGCAACAGTGTCGCAACAACATTGGAATGCTGAAGTGCTGCAACTCCCTCTTTGGTAACACACTCAAGGTGGTCTGCAGAAGCAGCTCCGACTTTCGCCGCAAGCTCTGCTCCGCCAAGCTGCGTGAGTTCGTCAGCATGAACCTTCAGGGCCATGCCGGCGTTTGCTGCCGCGGTCAGAATCCGTTCTGTCTCATCCAATTCAAAGTATCCTTTTTCACAAAATACATCGCAGAATGCTGCAAGCTTTTTCTTCCCGACATACGGTATCATCGTGTCGATGATTAGATCGATGTACGCTGCCTTGTTGGATTTATATTCCGGAGGAATAGCATGAGCGCCAATAAACGTTGAGACAACCGTCATAATCTCTTCCCGTTGAAGCTCGTTAATAGCCTCAAGCATTTTGATTTCGGAATCCATCTTCAAGCCGTAACCAGATTTGATTTCCACCGTGGTAGTGCCGTATTGCATCATCTGTTGCATGTACCTTGCGGTGGACCGCTTGAGTTCCTTTTTGGTCGCAGCGCGCACGTGCTTTATGGTACTCAGGATACCGCCGCCCTGTTCTGCAATTTGTTGGTACGTCGCACCTTGTGTACGAAGTGCGAATTCATCCGCACGGCTTCCGGCAAACATCATGTGTGTGTGCGAATCAACAAATCCCGGAAGAACCACTTTCCCCGTAGCATCAAGTTCCTCAACATCCTTCGGCAAGAACTGATTCCATTCGCTCATCGTACCCACCCAAGTGATTTTCCCATCAATACAAAGAACGCCAGCCTCGCGAAGAATGCCAAGGTTTTTCATTTCAGCGCCTGTCTTGACTCGTTTCCCACCTGTGGCGACTGTGACAAGTTGGGAAATGTTCTTGATAAAGAGATTCAAATCGGGATGGAACCTGCGATGTGCAGTTGAAAGATACGAAAAGGGGAAAGTATCTGCAAGAGAGAGAACTGAAGACCTTACTGTTTGTTCACCAATTGAACGATTTCATCAGAAAGCTTAGGCAGGTTGGAGTCTCGCTTCACAAGCTCATTGTATTTCTTGAAGAAGTCGGATGGCCCGGAAACAACCGTGTGCACCAGGGCTTCTCGTCCGAGCGTCGCGTCAATCTGGCGTGCGATGAACAGCCCCGTTATCGCACCATAACTTTCCCAGTAGTTTGAGGTGTTCGAACGGCGAATGAGTTCGTTTGCGCGTGATGGGCTTACGCGGTCGGAAAGAAGTTCAGCCGAGTTCTTATTGAACTCTGCAATCGAAACGCGCGCTCTCCGATCCCATTCAGGTGGAACGTTACCGCCCGTTCGTTGCTGAAATGTAAGATAATGTGCGATGCCTTCGTTCTGCGTAAGATCAAGAAGATGATCGAGTGGCGTGAGCGGCTGCGCGTAATATTCGCGCCAAGCCGGCGATGCATCCTTGTACGCGCCGAATGCCGCGTGGAATACTTCATGGGCAACAACGCCGAGCGTGCCAATGAATCTCTCTTCAACTGTCCCGCCGTAGGAAATTGACTTGGCAAGGTTCACCACAATTGTAAGCTCGCCTTCTCCTTCACCAACAAACTGCGGAGTGTTCCCATGCCACACCACCCTGCGGACAAATGCATCGATGTTCTGATGACCGAACGCAACAAAATACAGGGGGATCGATGTGCTGACTCTCGCATCCTTCGGAAACAGTTGTTCCACCGTGGCAACGACCCTGCGCCCAAAATTACGTCGTTTGATTTCCGCAAGTAACTCATTGATCGCCGCAGCGTGTTCTCGAGCTTCAGTCATCCGGAAGACATCGTCCTCAACGGTCTGACCGAACTTCATCGCCTCAAGGCTGCGTTCAAGGTCTGCCGCGGAAAGTGAGCGGCTTGCAAGAAGCCCCGTTGTTGCCATTGCAATCTGGCTGCCACGCAGATCGGCAATCGTTTGGGGCAAACCGGACCGCCCTTCGTATAGTTCAATTGTCTTTTCAGCGGAGAGATAGTCAAGGTTCAACAGAATGTTGAAACCGGGATTGATCTGTGAGGTTGAAACTTCAAAGCCGAGCAGAAAACAGAACAAGACTGCAGACTTGATTCTAGTCATTTCACCTTCACAACAACCATTGTCATGTCGTCATGTTGAGGTGTATCCACAACGTGCAGTTTAACGTTGGCAGTAATGGCTTCAACAATTTGCTGTGCGGTGAGTTCACTACCGAGGCGTTTTGCTGTTTGTTCGAGTCGTTCGGCACCGTACATTTCCTTTGCGGCATTCATTGCTTCGGTAAAACCGTCAGTCACCAGGATGAGCACATCGCCTTCGCGGAGTTGGAATGTGCTTTCCTGATATACGGAATCCTCACGCATGCCGAGCGGAAAATGAACCCCTGCTGAGTCCAGCCACCGCACGGTGTCCCCAGACTTCAGGAGCGGTTTCGTCTGGCCTGCATTGGCAATGGTCAGTATCTTCGATTGCGTATCAAGAGCCGCAAACAAAAAAGCAATGAAATGGCCGCGCTTGGAATGTGCATAGATGGACTTGTTGAGCCGGGTGAGTATTTCTGCGGGCGAGCCGGACTGTTTCGCCTCGCTGACAAATGCCCCGCTGGTGAACACAGCCGACATTGCGGCCTGCATTCCTTTCCCCGAAACATCAAAAATGGAAATGCCGAATCTCGCACGATCAGGGCCAAGATAGCAATAATCGAAGTGGTCGCCGCCAACTTCTTTGGCCGGAAGGGAGAATCCTGCGAGGTCATGCCCCTGCACGTCAGGATTCTGTTTTGGCATCAGCGATACCTGCACGTCATGTGCAAGTTTCAATTCTGTTTGAAGTGTTTCTTTCTCCCCACGTTCGAGGGAAACGACCCAACTTAGAAGATTCACCGCTCCCAACACCAACGCGCCGGAAATTACAAGCGCCATCATTCCCTCACCGAAATGGATGAACGCTGTCAGAACGCCAAGTGCAATTAACGTGTATGAAATCACTACGAGACGTTTTCGATCTGCCGGAATATCGGACCGTATTTCATCCATCCAGAGAAGTGAGAACGCGAGAGCATCCCAGAGTTTTATCCGTTCCGAAGACGCTTCCATTTTAAGCCGGTACTCGGCCTTCTTGTCTTTTGCCAGACGCTTGATCTTATCCCACATAATGTAGAGAATGCCCGCGATGAGCAGGTCGAACCCAAGCCTGCTCCATCCCTTTCCTCCCAGCCCTTCAGTGAGCGCGCCGAGAATTTCAGCAAGTATGAGGATCTTGATGATTGTGACCAGGATTTTTTTGAACCTGACAGGGTCAATCATCTTGGGGTAGGTATCCTGTTGTCCGTTCGAGGGATTGCCTTTCCAGGAATCCTTCACCGTAGTAAACACGCCATAAGCGCTGGATCGTACGTCCCGCAGTTCTTTCTTCATGGTAGTACGTACGTTATTAATGCCAAATTGATTCATTGGGATTCGGGCTGTACTATTGTCTGTTCCTCAAAGCCAGTGCATGAAAGAACGGGCAGGCGCGGGTATTTCGGGAAAGCGGGATTGGTGTTGGAAAGTTCGCACAGATGGAATTCACTTCCTTTTGAAGTTTGAATTAGACTGGCATGTTTGCATGACGCGCAGAGCCCAATGGCGCTCATTGCTTATCCACGAATACACACGAATCTGCACGAATGTGTTTAAGTTTCATTCGTGGATCTATTTTATGTAGCGTTTCCATTCCAACTCTCCGACACGTCCAAAGTTTAATAACACTGCAACCCGAAGGCCCGTCGCTTTCAGATAGTTGAGAACCTGTGCTTCCTCAGTACCCGAAAGACGTTCCAGCGCTTTAAGTTCAACGATAATCTTTTCGTACACAAGGAAGTCAGCAACATATGATTTGTTAAGCCGCTGTCCTTTATATGTAATCGGAAGGGGTTTCTGTGAATCAAACGGCATGGCTTGACGAAGGAATTCAATCTCAAGAGCTTCCTGATAAACCGCTTCAAGAAAGCCGGGACCCAATTCATTGTATACCTCCATCGCCGCACCAACAATCTTGAAGACCTCGTCTTTGTATAGCAGTTCCATCTAACTAAAAAATAATTCGTGCGAATTCGTGTTGATTCGTGGACTATTTCAACATTGGTATCTTCACCCCTTGCGCCTTCGCATTCTCAATCGCCCGTTCGTAGCCTGCGTCTGCGTGGCGGATGATGCCCATCCCCGGATCATAGGTCAGTACGCGTTGCAGTCGCGCTTCCGCTTCCTTCGTACCGTCGGCAACAACCACCATTCCGGCGTGAATCGAAAGGCCCATACCAACACCGCCCCCATGATGCACACTCACCCAGCTTGCTCCACCTGTTGCATTGAGAAGAGCATTCAGGATTGGCCAGTCGGCAATTGCATCACTGCCGTCTTTCATCTTCTCCGTTTCACGGTTGGGGGACGCAACGGAACCGCAATCAAGATGGTCACGGCCGATAACGATGGGCGCTTTCACCTCGCTGCGCGCAACAAGTGTGTTGAAGATTGTTCCCATCTTTGCGCGTTCACCATAGCCAAGCCAGCAGATGCGTGCAGGAAGTCCCTGGAAGTGCACCTGCTTCTGCGCCTTCTCGATCCACCTGCAGAGCGGTTTGTTTTCAGGAAATGTTTCCATCACTGCACGGTCGGTACGGTAGATGTCTTCGGGGTCGCCAGAAAGTGCAGCCCACCGGAATGGGCCTTTGCCATCGCAGAACAGCGGACGAATGTATTCAGGAACGAACCCAGGAATATCGAACGCATTCTTCAGTCCGCATGCAAGCGCTTCGCCGCGGATATTATTGCCATAATCAAAAGTGACAGCGCCCTTCTTCTGTAAAGCAAGCATCGCCTCGACATGCTCGACGATGGACTCCTGCGCAAGCTTCACGTATTTTTGGGGATCGGACTTTCGTAAGGCAAGCGCTTCTTCAAACGGGATGTGTGCCGGGACGTACCCGTTCAATGTATCGTGCGCTGAAGTTTGATCAGTCAAGACATCGATATGTATGTTCCGCTCGACAAGCTCACGCAATACTTCTGCAGCGTTCCCCAGCAGTGCAACTGATTTCGCTTCCTTCAGCTCCTTCGCCGTCTGAAGAATAAGCAGTGCCTCGTCAAGCGTTTCTACCATTTCATCAACGTAGCCGGTCTTCAGGCGCTTCTCGATGCGTGAGCGATCTACTTCAATCGCAAGACATGCAGCACCGTTCATCGTTGCAGCAAGCGGTTGTGCGCCACCCATGCCACCAAGTCCGGCAGTCACGAGCAGCCTACCGGCAAGACTTCCGCCGAAATACCTGTTCGCACACTCTGCGAAGGTCTCGTATGTTCCCTGTAAAATTCCCTGTGTACCGATGTAAATCCAACTTCCGGCTGTCATCTGTCCATACATCGTCAGCCCAAGCGCTTCAAGCCGACGGAACTCATCCCACGTTGCCCATTTGGGGACGAGCATGGAATTGGAGATGAGAACTCGCGGCGCGTTCTCATGCGTCTTGAACACGCCAACCGGCTTACCGGACTGGACGAGCAGTGTTTCATCGTTCTCCAAATTCTTTAGAGTTGCAATGATAGCATGATAGCATTCCCAGTTGCGCGCTGCTTTTCCAACGCCTCCGTACACAATCAAGTCTTCCGGTTTTTCAGCAACTTCCGGATCCAAATTGTTCATCAGCATTCGCATGGCGGCTTCCTGGATCCAGCCTTTGCATGAGATGGTGGTGCCCCGAGGGGCTTTGATTGATTTCTCAGCTGCATCTCTCATTTGGCTCTGTGTCTCCCCTTCATTCTGCCGATCGTAAAACGTAGATGACCCACGGGGCTATCTTGGTCTCACTTACCCAATTGTATGGTTCAGTCTGTTTTGCTAAGGGCTTGTAGACGTTGACTGGCACCAGCCCTGCAAGCTTGTATGTCTCGTGATAATCTTGATCCAACCAGACGATGTCTTCAACCGGACGGCTGTCATCCACGTCGAGCATCACAATGAACACCTTTTCTCCGCTCCTAGCAGTTCGGTTCTCAGGAAAGTCCTTCGTGGAGAAGGATGCCCACTCATTGACATAGATCTCCGGCGAAGAAACCACACTTACGATCCGCCCGTTTCGGTTAAGCAAACGCCTAAGGGACTGGAAGAGCAGAACCTTCTTCTCCATCGTGGGGATATTGTCAAACGTGAATGCGGACAACACGAGATCATAGGTATCAGCCGCGAACCCCCTGAGGTTGCCGTCTGCAACAAGACGATACTCCCCATCCGGGTCACGTTTCCGGGCTAGTGTGAGCATGTGCTCCGCAATATCCACACCGACAACATCAAAACCCAGTTGACGCAAGAACCGAGTAGACCGTCCAGTCCCACACCCGAAGTCGATGGCCTTCCTCCCCTGAATATGATTGCTTATGATCGTGGGCAGATCCCGGTACGCCAAGTAGTACGTTCCGGGGAACTCAAGGCGATCATATGCTTCTGCGCGTGCTTTGTCGTTGTAGATATTAGAAAACTCTTGATTCATTTTATTGAGTATGGCAGTTGGATTTTCGTTTATCAAGATTTTATCATCACTAAAAGCATTTTATATTGACTTAATGCTTTGAGCGCATGTGGCTTATTAGCAGGCAGGATTACCATCTCAGCTTTTTTCGCCACAATCTTGTTACCCGCAATGGTAATTTCTGCTTCTCCATCTACAATATAAACCATGGCATCATAAGGTGCTGTATGCTCGCTCAAATATTGTCCTTTATCAAAAGCAAATAGGGTAATGGTGCCTGTTTTTTTACCGATGATGGCTTTGCTGACTATAGAATCTTTCTGGTAATCTATTAACCCTTCCAGATTATCTTTTTGAACCAAAATAGTTTCTTCAGGCATTCCTTCTTCCTTTTTCTTTTGTATGAATTTCTCTGCCTTCATTCGATGTTGTGTGCTATGTTCAAAATTTATACAAATCCCCATTGAGATACTTTAATCCTGAATCGACAATAACCGTTACAATTCTTTTCCCTGCCCCAATAATTCTTGCCCTTTGAATTGCCGCCCACACATTTGCTCCGGATGTGGTTCCTCCAAATATTCCTTCCAATCTTGCCAGTTTTCTTGCAGTTTCATAGGCATCTTCGTCCGATACCGACATTATTTCATCTGCAAGATCCAACCTGCATATAGACGGCACGAATCCAGCTCCGATTCCTTCCAACTTATGAGTACCCGATATATCACCACCTGAAAGAGAACGTACATGCAATGGCTCAATGGGAATACAGCGAATAGATGGTATCTCTTTTTTGAACACTTCTGCATTTCCGGAAAAGCATCCACCAGTTCCAACTCCCATTATAAACTCATTAATGCTATTTCCAAGAACATCTACAATCTCTCTTGCCATGGCATGATATGCATTTCTGTTGTCAACGTTGTTAAACTGGTCAGTCCAAAAAATATTTGGGGTCTTACTGAGTTCTTTGGCTCTCGCAACCATAGAGTCAATGAGTGTTGCAGTTATTTTACCGTTTCCACTTGGAAATATTTCGAGAGTAGCTCCAAATGCCCGCATTGTCTGAAGTTTTTCTTCGGCAAAAGCATCCGAGGATACGAAGTGCGCCTTGTAGCCTTTGGTTGCACATACCATCGCCAAAGAGCTTCCCGTACTTCCGCCAGTGTAATCAACTATTGTTCCCCCGGGTTTGAGTTCACCTCTCCTTTCAGCTCCCTCAACCATTGAGAGCGCCATTCGGTCTTTCATACTTCCGGTAGGATTACCTCCTTCGTACTTTACATATATCTCGGCACAATGAGGTTCAGACAATCTTTCTAATTTTAATAGTGGTGTTTGTCCTATTGCTCTCATCTTTTTCTTGAAATAATCAATTTAGATAGTACAAAAAGTTATGCAGGGACGACTGCTTCTTATGTTGCTGTATTCATCCTATCAAAAGCTTTTTGCAAATCGTCCGGATTGGCTTTCGACATGGCTTCACTAAATCCAAAAACAAGTTTGGTCTTTCCTTCCTTCAACTGTTCAAAAGCAGCCTCGATAAAATGACTCACGGGAGGAGCACTATCATGCAAACCCGGTCCCCCAAGGTCTGTATTGAGTGCGGGAGGAATCATTTCAATCACTTCTATGTTTTTGGATTTCAATAATTGTCGCAGAGAAAGAGTAAATGAATGTAAGAATGCCTTTGAAGCACAATATACAGGGACTTTCGTTAGAGGCACAAATGACAAGCCAGAGGTCACGTTAATAATTGTGTCTAATGATTTCAAATTAATGAAAAGAGAAGACAAATGAAGGGGGGCTTCAATGTTAATCGCTATTTCATCTTTTGTCCGCTGAAAAAAGTCATTGTCAGAAATTCTCATCCATTGTTGAATTCCTGCATTGTTTACAAGCACATTCAAG
>JBGPGQ010000092.1:0-10091 GCA_041483995.1 Bacteroidota bacterium | reverse complement strand
GGGTGAATATTGTTGATTTTACCGAATGTGCTCCGGAATTTCCCCGCCTTCAGTTGGAGGCTGGCCGGCAGATCGAGTGTCGTCAAGTATCCTTCTTCAAGATCGAGACCAAAATTCCCCGTTGCCGGATCGCGGGAAACAGAGAGAAAGAAGTCTGCGCGAGCATACGGATCGACAACGGACTGGACGGCAAGCTCGGCCTCATGCATTTCCGCATCGAGGTGCCGCCGGGCCGGTGAAAAATACGACGCGCGAAAATCTCCAATCACACTCATATTCGGGTTCGTTGATGGGGAACTTCGCGGAGGAGCCTGTTGTGTTAATGATTGTGGGGAGGTTTGTTGAGCTGAAGACATCTGTTGCTGCAATTGCAATGCGAGGATACTGTCCGCTATCGCTGTGGAATCTTGTTGTGCAATCGCTGTCGAGCATACGCACCAGAAGAAAAATGCCGCTATACTCCTAATGCGAAGGCATGCGTTACTATCGAAAAGAAACCACCATACTACTATTTTCACCGTACCATCTCCTTATTCAAGCTGGGGAAAAGAAAGCGATGGCTTCGGCTAAAGCATGTGAAACGCCGAAGATGCTCGTTCAGAAATTACACGAAGGAGGTGGGTGGTGGAGGGCCGCGCTTACCTGAGTAAATTACATCCGTGTAAAGCGTGGGCGCGTGATTAACGAAAACATCACCAAGGCACAAAAACGAAGCAACGTCGACAGGAGAAGGCGCTGCGGTTGAAATCCGTATTGCCGATTGTGTACAAGCAAGGCAATCATATTGCCTGTCAAGCGGCCGATGAATCTCTTTCGCACCGCATTCATGACGTGCGAGAACCGGATGGGGTCGCAAAAGCAGATCGTGCTGATCGTGGTGAGTTACCTCAACGAACACGCCGGCCAAAATGTAGGCTGCCATGCTGATTGCCGCAACTCTATGTACCAAGCTCCTGTTCATGGTTGTATAATATAGCCTGTATGTCCCCCAAGCGCAATTGGTGTATCAGTAATGCCCTAAATTGAGATTAGAAGATACAGTTTTCATATTAACGCTTGACTGTTTGATTTTTTTTTTACATCCTACTCTGTGACTAAAGGAACTAATTGCTCGTGAAATCTTCTCTTCGACATATCACTGCTGTTGCACTGCTGGCCATCTATGTGCCCCTGATGGGCGTCGTAGAATTAACGCACTCCCATGGCTGGCCTGCATGCGGTAATGGTACAATCGAAGTGAAGGATGCTTCTGCGCTGCACGCACCAAGAGTCACAGATGCGGGTCTGTGTGTTGCTTGTTTGTTAAGTATGGCACAGCATGTTGACACGGACCATCTCCTACTTTTTAGTCCACAATCATCGGACATCACTTCAAGCAAGCCATCGGATCCACTCCTTCCTATTTCCGAACGGCTTCTCCCTGCACGCGCTCCACCGTTTTCCCTTCTCTTTTCCTAATCCAAACACCTCTTCATACGTTAGGTCAAACTCTCTTTTGAGGCTTTAGCTTCGGACGGAGTTGTTCATTAGTTACGGCTCTCAACGTACTGAAGGCTGTTGCATTTCAACATTTAGGCTGGAGGGAACGTTGGGAACTCACTATTTCAAACCATTACCGTTTTTTCTACTCATTGCATTTCTTCAACCGTCAGAAGCTCAAACGACAAGGGAGCAGACTGGAAAATTTCGTCTATTTGGTAAGGTGATCGATGCAAAGGCGAAATCTCCACTCCCGGGTGCATCGGTATTAATTATTGATATCGCACACGGTCAGAGCACAGATTCGGATGGCGGTTTCTCGTTTACCGGTCTTGAGCAAGGACGATACCGCATCATTACACGTTTTGTTGGATACGTTGACGATACCGTGTCTATCCTGCTTACACAAGACCGCGAGCAGAACATAAAGATGCTTGCTGTTGATGTAGAACTCCCCGCTGTAACGGTAACCGGCAGAAATCAGCAAGACGACCTTACGGGCTCCAACCGTTCCATCTCAGTCCTCACTCCTGAAGACCTTGACCGCACTCGCGGACAGACGCTTGGCGCAACACTCGAACAGATCCCCGGCGTTACAGTGTTGCAAACCGGTCCATCCATTTCGAAACCAGTTGTCAGGGGGTTGCACAGTGAGCGTATACTGGTACTCAACGGGGGAGTTCCACAAGAAGGACAGCAGTGGGGCGGCGAACACGCTCCTGAGATTGATCCCTTCGCAGCATCGCGGATCGAGGTTTTGAAGGGAGCGGCGGGTGTCGAATATGGCGCAGGAGCAATCGGCGGGGTCATTCGCATCGAACCAAAACCGTGGAAGGAAACGCCCGGTATCGATGGTCAATTAACCTTGAATGGTTTCTCGAACAACCGTCAGGGCGCAAGCTCCTTGTTCCTCGAAGGTGCACATGAGTGGCTGCCGGGTTTTGCCTGGCATCTACGGGGAAGCTTCAGAAAAGCAGGTAATACAGAAGCGCCCGACTACATCCTGGGGAACACGAGCTTCCACGAATTTGATGGCTCCGTTGGGGCCGGTTATTCCATCGACCGAACATCACTCGAGGTGCAATACAGCAATTTCGATACCGAGCTCGGCATCTACCGCGGTTCACACATTGGAAGTATAAGTGATCTGCAAAGAGCTATCAACGCCGGAAGACCGTTGACCGACTATCCATTCACCTACGACGTCAGGCCGCCAAAGCAGGACATTACACACGAACTCTGGTCTTTGAAGGCAGGCTATTCATTTCCATCGGTGGGACAGTTCGAGCTCCAGTTCGGCCGACAGAGTAATCATCGCCAGGAATTTGACGCCTACAGGTTTTTCAACAATGTGCAAACCCTTCCAACGCGAGCAGCTTTTGATCTGACATTAACTACGTATACACTCGACATCAAGCTTAAACACGACCCCGTCGCAAACTTCTATGGCACGATCGGAGCGAGCGGTATGAGACAGGGAAATGTTGACCAGGGATCATCATATCTCATTCCAAACTTTCGCTCATACTCCGGTGGGGTATACATTATCGAGGCGTGGACAGAGGATTTTCTCACTCTTAATGCGGGAATTCGTTACGACTACAGGTTGATGAGAGTGTATCCACATCCCCCGCAACTCGCGACAGGAAGCACGCACAACTACAGCAATGTTTCAGGCGCACTGGGCGCAACATATCAGTTTGCGTCCGAATGGTCAATCAGTGGAAACCTCGGCACGGCATTCCGACCGCCAAGCATCAATGAACTTTTTAGCTACGGTGTCCATCACGGGACTGCTGAATTTGAAATAGGCGACCCAAATCTCAAGAATGAGAGGAGCTACAGCGCGGACGTAACACTTCGATATATTGGTGAAAAAAACCGCGCGGAACTAAGCGCCTACAATAACTACATGCAGGATTTTATCTTCCTTTTTCCGAATCCAGCACCTGTTCTCACACTGAGGGGAGCTTTTCCGTCCTTCTCCTATAAACAGGCCAATTCTGTTTTGAGAGGAATAGACGGATCGATTGAATACTATTGCGCCGATTGGTACAGCATTGGTGCAACGCTCTCCATCGTACGCGGGCAAAACCTTGTCACAAACGAACCATTATTTCAAATGCCGTCCGACAGGTTGAGGCTGAGCAGCACATTCTATTGGGCTGCATCCGCGTTATTTGAGAAGCCATATATTGAGCTTTCAACAACTCTAGTGCGACGACAGGATAGATACCCGCCGAATGTAGATTATCTTCCTCCACCTCCCGGTTACGTTACCGCAAATGTTGTCATCGGTGCAAATGTTATTGTCGGTAATCAGCGCCTTCAGTGCAGTTTAAGTGTACACAATCTCTTCGATCATGCGTACCGTGACTATCTCAGCCGCTTTCGGTACTACGTGGATGAGCCTGGAAGAGATTTTACACTGCGGTTGAATATTCCGTTCGGAGGATCCGATCAGAAAGTATCACAATAAACCAACATCCATTCACTATACATAAGGAGAACCACCATGAAACATCTATTGGCAGTCCTCACGGGCGTTATCATGATAACGTACTGCGCGCTCACGACAGTCGGTTGCAAAAAGGAGAGTAACCCTGAAACTCCACCACCCACCGTGGAGCATCCACCTGCAACAACGGTGACGTTTTATCTGAAAGACAGTTCGGGGACAACCATTCTGGACAGTTGTGTGGTAAGAGACACTTCTCTCGTTCATGGTCAGCCACCTTTGGTGGGACAGCTCGATGTGACTGCGGGAACGATATATCGCGGGAAATTCAAACTGGTTGACGAATCACAAAGCCCGCCGGTAGATCTTACTGCCGACGTTATTTCAGAAAAAGATGCTCATCTATTCAGGTTCAGGTATACAGGAGCAGATACAACACGCGTCGTGGTTTCAGATAGAGACTTGGACAGTCATGGTCTTCCGTTCGGGCTGAACTTTAAAGTCACGGTAACGGCTGGCGGTGCTGCAAATGGAAATCTTCACGTAGTCTTGGAGCATCACGACGATGGCAACAAAGCGGGTACTGTGTTCGATTTGGACTTAGACAGGGATTTCCCCGTCGCGATTTTACCTTAAATCACAGGTCATGCTTGCGGATGCCTCCTTTCTCCTAGCTGTTCTGTTCGGGGAGAACACCATCGGGGGGCGTCCGTCAATGTCTTATTGTTAGACTGAGAAATCAAGTAGCAGGGTGGTACAACTGCAGCATGTTGAGAAGTTCTGCAAGCGGAACTACCTTTTCCAGGGGAAGCGATGTTGCGGGGATCTTCCTTTCGCAGCCATCGATGTTCGTTAGTCCCGCATACGTACTCAAGTCACCGATATTCTTAATGGTGACGATTTTGGACTTCGCGTCCTTGTTGTGCATTTTGTCGAGTATCAGCCCAACATCGACCTGATGCGACCAGTCACCGCTTGCTTCAAGCTCTATGCCGCGGATGATAATGTCGTAGATGTTTTTCCCGTTCTCCTGCAGGTTCTGATAATGTTCGAGTGCGACGTCCTGGTACGAACCATCGCCAATGGAACGGAGAGCTGTAAGAATCGCAACAAAGTTGAGCTTGCGTATGAATGCTTTCTCGGGATCATCGGCCCAGTGACCTGATTCAATCAGAACCGTGCTTGTCCCCCACGCTTGCATATTGTCGCCAAATGCACGGGGTTCAAAACTATCGTTGTACGATGCGATATGACCGTGAACAAATTGACCCAGGGATCTCGCAATCAGCGCAGCAACACGCATTGCGCGCACCCGGACCATCGGAGCGGTCCTTTTCTCGTCCAAGGCTGGAGCAAGCAAAGCAATGGCAGTCACAGCCTTTGTTGTACCAACCGTGCTAAGCTCCTGGTCATGGAGATTGAACCCGAATTCAGGTTTCAGGCGCCGTTGGAGATTGTGAAGAATCTTTGCCTCGGGTGTTGCGAGCACTCTTGCATCGCGGTTCATGTCAATACCGACTGCGGTATGTCTTTGCGCGCGTTCGGCACCATCCGGGTTCAGCATCGGAACCAGATGCAGAGTTGTTTCACGCAGCATCCGATCGACCCATTCTTCCCTCGAATCCCGGCTAATGAGAAAGTTAAGCAGGTCCATCAGGGCGAGTGTTGCCGTGAATTCGTCGCCATGCATTTGCGACCAGAGTAGAACTTTCTTTTCACCGCGACCACACGTTACCAGATTGATGCTGCGCCCTTCGAGTGAGGTTCCAACTTCTTTCAGTGTCAGGAGGTTGTTACTTGACTCTACAAGCCTGTGCAGTTCACCGAGAATAACCTCGTGTCTGCAAATGCCGGGATGAAGGTGATCCAGTTTGCAGGCTGCATATTGCGCAAATAAGTGTTTTGAAAGTGCACTGGGTGTCATATCAACAAAAGCGGCAGGAATATCTTTGCGGGTTTGGGTTGTTTCAATTTTGAATCTCGGATTTTTCGAGAGCGTCGAAATACTTCCGAATCAGTTCTTCATAGTCTTTTGAATAACTCTCTTCCAGGGCCTTCAACAAATCCTGACGCAGGCGATTGCGTCCTTCAACCGTATTGGGATCGAAGTCTCGTGGACTGCGTCGTGCGACGTCCGTACCCGATTCCGCTTTTCGGCGTTTCTCAAAATCACGCTCGCGGGCGGAACGCTGGGAATCGAGAAGTCGTGAGAGAATCCGGTCCTGTTTCTTTAGCGTTTCAGGATTGACATTGCCTTGTGCAAGGTCCGTTTGAACTTCTCGCATTTCTTCCGCAGCCTTGTTGAGATCACCCAACATCTTGCTTAAGTCCCCGGAATTCGCCGCTTCCTTTGCAAGTTGTTCAAGGGATTTCCTCACCATGCCCTGCTCACCAGCGAGGCGAGCCATCTCTGCCGCTTGTTGGGTGACATTCCCCCAAGATTCTGAGTCCCCCGATTGATCCCCTGCTGCATCCCCGACATCTGCTGAAGTCGTTGCATAAAACCGGCCATGCCCATGCCCTGGCCGCCCCCCTGCATCATGGCGTTCATTGCGCTTTGTACCTGCTGCGCGGCTTGATTGAGCGAGCCCATTGCACCCGATTGCTGCTCACCGGCTGAGTTACCGTTTCGCTGATCCAGCGATTGCATCGCCTGATCCATTTGTCGCAGTGCGTCACCGATGGATTTCCCCATCTCGGGCGTAATACCAAAGGTCTTTTGAGAGAGTTTCGACATTCCGTTCGCGACGTTCGCAAGGTCACGCATAAGATCCATCTGTTCCTGGGAATTCTCCCGAAACCGCTGCGAGTTCTGCTCCAGACTTCGTGATTCGTTCTTGAGCGCTTCCTGACGCTTGGAAAGCTCAAGGAGATCCTGCACAGCCTTTCTCATTTCGTTGACAATTTGTCGCTGTTGATTCTGCTGCATTGCCTTCTGCATCTGTTGGAGTTTGCTCATGAGCTGGCCCATTTTCTGCATCGCCTGCTTCTGGTTCTGCATCGCCTGCTCTTTACCTTCGGCTGATTGCTGCTGCATGTGTTCGGCCGCCTGCTGCATTTGTTCATCCAACTTACTCTGGTCCAGCTCGTCTCTCGCTTTTTCCATTTCAGAAAGCGGCATTTCTGCTGGGAACTCCTCCATCTTTTTCTGCAGCTCGGCCAATTCCTTTTTTAGTTGATCCAGTTGTTCCTTCAAATCTTTTTGCTGTTTTGCAAGCTCGTTGAGTTTGTCCTTGTCGCTTGCATTTGTCTGCTCTGTTTGTTTTTGGAGATTCTCCTGCTGCTTCATGATTTCTTCCGCCCGCTTCAGCGCTTCATCGACCTTCTGTTCAATTTGAATGCGCTTGAGAAGATTCAATGTACGCTCAATGTTCTTTCGGAAATTTTCCTCGGAGAATTTGAACTGTTGCAATGCCTGTTTCATTGCTTCAGGACTCATTTGTTGCATCGCTTGCTGCATTTTCTTCATTGCTTCAGAAAACTCCGGAGAATTCATCTGCTCCATCAACTGCTGCAGCTCGGTATATTTATCCATCGTTTCCTTTGAAAGAACCTTGTTCTTCTGCATCTCCTGCACCACTTGATCGACTGTCTTGTTCACTTCATCCAGCTTTTTTTGAACCTCTTCGTATTTCTTTGAAAGCTCTTCCGCCTTCTTCTGTTCCTGCCAGTCCATCTTCTGCTGGTTCTTCTTCAGGTCTTGGTGCAGTTCTTCGAGTTCTTTCTTTGCCTCCTGCGCCTGCTGGAGAGCTTCCTTCATTGTTTCAAGACTTGTTTCATGCCCCTTATCGACGTCCGCGAAGACCTCTTCCATCGAAGGAAGTCTGAGTGTATAGGTGTCACTTCTGGCGGATTTGGGGCCGGAGACTCTGTCATTGTCGAATACTTCAATGTAATAACTCACAACATCCTCGGGCACAAGACTCATCGGCGATAATGACCATAGGAAGGCAACATCTGCCTCGGTCTGAATACCGGCCGGAATCGGAACGCTAACGAAGGTATAGTCTTCGGCGGGTTTCTCATAGCGCGATTGAACCAACCGATACGCAAGACGTAATGAGCTGAACCCATAGTCGTCCGTGATCTTAAAAAGCATGTTGAGCTGGGCATTCTCCGCAATATCAAGGTTCGCCCCTGGAATCGTAATAGAGGCCGTTGGAAAAGCATCCGGCACAACTTTGAGTGTGTATTCTATCGGGTCGGCATTGAGAATGTTGTCATTATCGCGCATAACAATATGATACGAGAGATCCTTGAGAAGAGTAAAGCTGCCAGAGGCCTTATCGGTCATGCTCTTTAGCGGAACCATCTCTCCGCTGCTAAAGAGCAATCCGGCCTCGGCAAGATCCTTGTTTGTTTCAACTGAAAGCAGAACTTTGGTTCCCTTCAAGGCGTTCACATCGCCGATATTGTCATCCAACTGTCTGGGTGCAAGGTTCGCGTACGATGGAAACACAAGCTGAAGCCGAAGCATCTTGACAACAGGTCGATCAACAACCGTAAGCGTGAACTCATTGCTCTGCACTTTCCCTGATCGAACAACGTATGTTGTCGTGAGCTTTACCCCGGGAAATTCATATTTGAATGATCCATCAGGCGCCACATTAACTTGTTGTTCTTCGTAAGCGATCTGGCCAGCCGGCTTGCTGGCAATAGTAATCTGCTGTTGAGGTTGACCTTCTACTGTGACGCGCACCGGCACGTTTACACCCTTGACAACTTCCTTGTCACCGGGTTCGACAATAAACCGGAAGGGCAACGGTTCTGCAAATGATCGGCTAAAATTGAAAAGTCGGTATGCAGAACCCATGAATCCGGCCGGGAAGATGACAAACAAAAGAACCCCCGCTGCGGCTGTAATCAACAAGGCTTTCCCCATTCTTCGAGAGCGGGAATGATCTGCGATCATAGTAAAGTCCACCGGCTCGATTTCCTTGCGTACATCTTCAAACGAAGCATCTATTAACTCAACAGAATAGAGTTGTGCGTTTTCACGCTCGTGAAAGAGCTGGAGGATGTTTACCAAATGATCTTTGACCCGCGGGAACTTCGCGCCGACTTTCGCTGCCGTGAGCTGATTACTTTCATTGGGAAGAATTTTGAGCAGCCTGAACAGGGGACGCAGTATGAGCCATACGAGCAGGCCGCAAGCAAGAAGGGCGAGAGACCAAAAAATTATGGTTCTCGGAAGAACATCAAGATAGAAAACATCCTCAATAATTAACGCGATAAGGATGGCGGCAAAAAAAAGACATCCGGAAATGATTATCCCGCGAACAATTGCAGTAATATGCTCATGTTTTCGCGCTGCCGCAAGGCGGCCGGTCACCTCGGTATATATTCTCGGTGTTTCCAGATTATCTCCACTGTCCAAGCGATGACACTACTCTTAGTTCGTCAACGCCCAGATCAGGATGTTGGTTCCAAACCGCAGTGATTCCTGGCGTTTTGGTTCAGGATCGTTGTGTACTTCCGGGTCTGCCCAGCCGTCACTTGGATTGGTTTCGTAGGTATAATAAACAACCAATCGCCCGTTGTGGAACAAGCCAAATCCCTGGGCGGGCTTCCCATCATGTTCATGAATTTTGGGCGGTCCATTCGGAAAATTGAACTGACAATGATACATGCCATGACTGAATGGAAGCTCCACCATTTCCTGGCCGGGAAAGATTTTTTTCATCTCGCGTCGGATTGCCTTATCCAGACCGTAGTCATCGTCAACATAAAGAAATCCGCCGTTCTCCAGGTATGAACGGAGTCTCCTCACTTCGGCTTCACCAAAGACAATGTTGCCGTGCCCAGTAAGAAAGACAAAGGGGTATGAGAAAAAATTCTCGCTGCCGATTTCAACAAACTCATAGTGAGGGTCGACTTCAAGTCCGGTGTTTTGCCTGATGAAATTGAGGAGGTTCACTTCTGATGATGGATCGTTGTACCAATCTCCGCCGCCTGAGTACTTGAGTCGGGCAATTTTGAAGGCACTGGAAACGCGCGTCGGCTGCGCATTGCTGATACCAAGAACAATCATTGTCGCAAGAACCATACACGCAATACTTCTCATCCGCACTTCCTCTGGAAAGATTCGAATCGGGACACGTAAAAGTTATCAAACAAGAGAGGAAGAAGCAACTACGGAAGGTTATGAAGCTCG
>JBGPGQ010000091.1:0-10106 GCA_041483995.1 Bacteroidota bacterium | reverse complement strand
GCGTAAAATGTTCCGTCGCGAAGTTCATCAATCGTGATGTCCGCTAACTCTCCACCGAAAGCCGTAATGATGTTCTTCATCAAATCATGCGTGAGAGGTCGCGGTGGCTTGATACCCTCCATCTCCAACGCGATCGATTGTGCTTCAGATGCGCCAATGATTATCGGTAGTCGCCGGGTGCCATTGACTTCTTTCAATATCAACGCGTATGCACCACCGCTTGCGGGGTTCGTTGAAAGGCCAAGAATATCGACCTGAATCTTATCCAACGCCACTCTCCATTCTTATCAGCGACTCATTTACCAAGAGTTTTTTTTAATTCTGACGTTAACTCAGGCAGAATCTCGAACACGTCTCCAACAATCCCGTAGTCGGCAACCTGAAAGATCGGCGCATCTTTGTCCTTGTTGATCGCCACAATATACTTTGAAGATGACATACCCGCAAGATGCTGCACCGCCCCGGAAATTGCGCACGCGACATACATCGTAGGAGAAACCGTTTTCCCTGTCTGACCGACTTGTTCATCATGAGGCCGCCAGCCTGCATCGACAACAGCGCGCGATGCGCCGACGCCCGCACCAAGGACATCGGCAAGTTGTTCAATGAGATAAAAATTTTCGGGACCCTTCAGTCCCCTTCCTCCCGACACGATGATATCGGCTTCGGTGACATCAGGTCGTCCGGTGGCAACTTTCACTTCCTTTACAACACTTCCGAAATCGGAAGGTTCCAGAGCAACAGACGTTTTCTCGATTGCAGCACTACCTTGAGAGGCAGCCGCCGTGAAAACGTTCGGGCGTAGTGTGAATACCTTTGTCAGGGTTTTCACCCGAACATCTATTATTGCTTTGCCGGCAAATACCGGCCTGGTGGCAATAACATTACCGTCCTGAACTTTCAGGGCAACACAATCAGCGGCCAGCCCGGCATTCAGTTTCACTGCCACTCTTGGCGCAAGGTCTTTTCCCATCTGGCTCGCGGGCAACATTATGAGGGTTGCTCCTTCCTTCGTTGCAATCGTTGCAATGACCTTTGCGCATGCTGTGTTCGAGTGCTGCGCGTGGGACGGATCATCAACAACTATGACCTTTGTGGCGCCGTAGGCTCCGAGATCGGCAGCAACTTGCGCAACGCCGCTGCCAATAACGAGCGCAACAAACTCCGCCCCAAGCTGATCTGCAATACCTCGTGCAGCTTTGACGGTTTCAAATGCCGATTTCTTGAATTTGTTGTCCCGCTGTTCTGCGAATGCCAGTACTTTCATTTCGGTTCCCTTATATGACTTTTGCTTCCTCGTGAAGCAACCGTATAAGTTCCGGTACTGCGCTTTTATCAGTCCCCACAACCTTGCCGGCACCCTTTGCGGGAGGCTTTCTCAATTGAATGGTTTCAACGCGCATTTCGGCCAGAACGGCAGGTTTTTCCAATATCGGTTTACTCTTGGCCGCCATGATTCCTTTGAGCGACGGGTATCGAGGTTCGTTCAAGCCCTTCTGGGCAAGAATCACTGCCGGTAACTTTGTTTCAACAACTTCGTGCCCACCTTCAATTTCCCGCTCACAAATTGCCTTGCCGTTCTGCACATCCAGTTTCACAACCACTGCAACCGACGGAAGGTTGAGCATTTCGGCAACAAGCGTACCAACTTGTGCATCATCATAGTCAATTGATTGTTTGCCGAACAGTATTATGTCGGGCGCCATTTGGCGTAGCTCCTCTGCAAGAGCAAACGCAATACCAAATGAATCCCGGGCGCCATCCGATTTCAAAAGCACTGCCTTTTCAACACCCATCGCAAGCGCTTTGCGTAGCGTTTCCTTATGAGTATCATTCCCGAGGCTAATAACTGTGACATCGCCGTTCTGTTTTTCTTTGATTCTCAGGGCCTCTTCAACTGCAAATTCATCGTACGGACTCAACATGAAGTTGACGCCGTTCGTATCTATGCTGATGGTATCAGAATTTATTTTGATCTTGGTTTCTGTATCAGGAACATGGTTGACGCAGACTGCTATTTTCATGCATTCTCCGCTGGTACACAATTGTTTTGCTGTTCGCATGTGAACAGCGTTTTGTTCTCTTCATAAAATATACTTAGTACATCCACCAAAGGCAAGGTTACGTCACATTGACTTTGAGAACTTTTTTTGATATGTTATCACCACACAAATTCAACCACCGCGTTAAATTTTGGAATACTGAATGGCACAACATAAGTCGGCAGACAAAAGAGCCCGGGCATCGAAACGTCGAGCAGCCCGGAATATACAATGGACATCTCGGATGCGTTCGGCGATCAAACGCGTTCGATCAACAAAAGAGAAAGAGAAGGCTGTCCTTGAACTACGAAAGACGGTGAAATTACTGGACCAACTTGCAGCAAAAGGGATTATCCACAGGAATAAAGCCGCCAACAGCAAATCAAGCCTGACAAAATTTGTCAACAAACTAAAGTAGATCACGGCTGCAATTAACAAGAAAAAGCCTCTTGAATAAAGAGGCTTTTTTTATTTGGCTGTTAGTGTGTGGCTATGGTCTCTGGTCGACCTGCTGGAGTTTTGTGAGTTCTTCCAATTGTGTGATCCGTTTCTCATAGCGTTTTGCTTCAACGGGACGCTGCTCCAACAATTTCCTGTATGCTTCGATAGCCTCACCGTACTCACCCTGGCTGGCATAGATCTCTGCAAGAGTTGCGGTGACTATCTTGCTCGCCGCGGGTGTAGCTGGTTCGGCAGATTGCAATGGTGGTGCTTCTTGCAAAGCCACGCTCGAGAGTCTCGCATCATGCAAGCGTTTGAGAACAAAGTCTATCGCTGTTTCCTTGTCGGGAGCGTTTTCAGCAAGATACCGTTCAAAAGTAATGGAACCCTTCCGCTCCTCCAGTTTTCGTGTTCGCTCCTCCGAGAATGCTTTGAATGCTTCCTGCTCGCGCGTTTCAACGTTCTTCAGCAGAGCGCGAACGGCCTGATTATCGGGAACAGATTTGAGTGCTTTCCGGTATTCCAGCATTGCTTCAATGTTCCTGCCAAGAGTCTCGTAGCACTTTCCCAGCACAAGATGTCCCGTTGCGTAACCCGGGAACGCCTTTACACCGGATTGGCAAAGGTCCAATGCCTGCTGTGCTCGCCCTTCAGTGAGATAGTGTGAGGCCATGCGTGCAAAAAATGGGGAGAATGGGTTCGCTGCAATCTTGGTTTCGAGCCATGGCCTATACATTGCAATCTCCCTGTTGTGGTGCCCTTGTCAATTGCCTTGGGAAGCATTTGCTTGTCGACCAACCCAGGCATGCTTCAACGACATTACGGAAACGAAAGTAAAGCCGAGGAAGAAGAGCAGCTGGAATGGCACTGCCGCAATCTCCAAAAAATAAATTGAAGATGCAACTCCAAACAGACAATAGATGGCCAACAAAAGCTCAACAACAACTGTCGAGTTGATCTTCACTGACACGTATTTCTTATCCGCCCAGGAATCTTTCTTGTCTTTGATGTTGTATTTTGGTGTGCGGACGAACTCGCTCTTTCTTTTGAAGAGACCTTCAAGTACCGCTCGACTATTATTCACGGCAAATCCCATGCTGCCAGCCATAAATACCGGAAAAAGGAAAAGCCTGCGTTGCCAGTCTACATACACATCTTTTTGAGAGAAGAGGTAGAAAAAAAACGACCCGATAAACGCAAATACAAAAACGGACATAAAGGTAAAATAGTGGTCATGCAAACCGGCGTGTTTTATGAACACCAATGGTACATTTAATATGCCCGCGAGAACAATAAACGGAAACACCAGGTTGTTCGTCAGATGAAACGTCGCTTGTACCTTGATTCTCAATGGCAGGCCCGATCGCCAGACAGTGGGAAGAATTTTCCGCGCTGTTTCAATAGCTCCCTTTGTCCATCGAAATTGCTGAGACTTGAGCGCGTTGATTTCCGAGGGAAGCTCTGCCGGAGAAGTTACATCGTTGAGATATTTGAACTTCCAACCCCGCAACTGGGCACGGTAGCTCAGGTCAAGATCTTCCGTGAGCGTATCTGCCTGCCAGTTACCCGCATCTTCGATACATGATTTTCTCCACACACCCGCCGTTCCATTGAAGTTGATGAAGAAGCCAGACTTGTTGCGGACTGCTTGCTCAATCACAAAATGGCCGTCCAATGCCATCGCCTGGGTTCGGGTCAACAACGAGTATTCTGAATTCAAATGTTCCCACCGCGTCTGCACCATGCCTATGGCCCGGTCGGCGCAAAAATATGGAATTGTCTTCAGAAGAAAGTCATTCTTCGGAACAAAATCCGCATCGAAAATCGCGACGAACTCTCCGCGAGCGCTTTTGAGGCCTTCCTTTAATGCGCCGGCCTTGAACCCAGTCCGGTTGCTTCGTCGCACGTGCTTAATGTCGAATCCAAGCGCACTGTATTTCTCCACCGTCTTCCTGACAACATCCACCGTCTGATCCGTTGAATCATCCAGCACTTGAATCTCAAGCTTCTCCTTAGGGTAGATGATCCTGCATGACGCATCAAGAAGACGGTCCACAACGTACATTTCGTTGTAGATCGGCAGTTGCACCGTCACGATTGGATACTCACCTGCCATGACTACGTCAATCGGCTTTTTTGTCCTGGACTTCAAATAATAATATATCATAATGAAGCCGTGGCACCCGAATATGAAAAGCACCGACAGCGAAAAGATATATGCAAAGAGTATGAATTCTTCCATGATGGCTAGGTACTCTTTCTAGTTATGAATGATGATGGTGTCTTATCTGCTGCTCAGCGGAGCACATCGACGAATCGACGTGATCCACGCTACCAACCCGAAACTGTTTCCAAAAGAATGTCCTCTGTAATTTTTTTGATCGCTTCCTGTAACCCATCTTTCTGTTGCGAGAGCCCGCTGCCCGAATCATAGTCGCCCCAGTTTGAAAATGTCTTTTCCCATACCTTCTTGCGCAGCTTCATATCCTGAAAGGAAGCTTTGACTGAAATAGTTACCCTGCGTTTACTCACGCGGTCGCTTTGCCCTCCCACCTGTCCGACGACAGAGGGTGCATCCGAAACCGTTGTGATAACGCCTTCAAGAATAGCATCGGCTGTGCTGCGATCGGCAACTTCCAAACTGTTGTCACTGATAAAAAGGGTGGTAAGTTCTTGTGTAAATCGCTCACGCAAGCCCGCTTCGCCAAATCCCGACTGGTCATCGACGAGAGGTATTGAAATCGTTTTCAGGTGCGACGGGACAGAAGCGCCAGTGAACGAGTATGGGCACCCAATGAAAGCCAGGAGCATTCCGGGAAAAGCTACGACAAGCACAAGCTTTCGTTTCGATGGCATCATGCCAAACCGTATTCGTGAATCTTTCTGTACAAAGTCCGCTCGCTGATCTTGAGGGCACGAGCTGCCGCCCTCCTATTTCCCTTGAAGCGGTCGAGCGCATCTATGATCATCTTTCGCTCCATGTCTTGCAATGACAAATTCGGCTCTTCGTTACCGCCTCGTACGTAGAACGGATCATTGGGAATTCCTCCGGAAGGAACACCCCCTTGCGTCGCGACGAGGTTTTTTAGTTCCACGATATTGCCTTTAATATCCAGCAGTGCTCTCAAAATAAGCTCTCGTTCCGCCTGTTCAACGCTCTTGTTGACATGAACTGGTAAATTGCGGTCGTCACTCACGTATGTATTGGTCTTCAAATATTTCTGTACATCGCTCGCTTCGAGGTATTTGCCCCTTTCAAGAATGAGCATGCTTTCCACGACATTCCGTAGCTCCCGGACATTTCCCGGCCAGTGGTAACTCTTTAAGAGCTGTATTGCCTCATCAGAGATTCCGGTAAAGGTAATATTGTTCTTCTCGGCAATTTCTTTGCTGAACTGTTTGAAGAAGATGGGAATATCCTCTGTCCTTGAACGAAGCGGCGGAACTGTGATATTGACGGAACGCAGTCGGAAGAACAGGTCGGGTCGGAAGCGATTCTGGCGGACCTCCAGCTCCAGATCCTTGTTCGTTGCAGCAATAACCCGCACATCCACTTTCCTTGGGACGGATGATCCCACGCGCTGAAATTCGCCGTTTTCAAGAACACGAAGGAATTTCACTTGCGCTGCAAGAGGAATTTCTCCGATCTCATCAAGAAAGAGCGTTCCCCCATCGGCAAGTTCAAAGTACCCTTTGCGTTGTTCGGACGCGCCAGTAAAGGAGCCGCGTTCATGACCGAACAATTCGCTTTCAAGAATCCCCTCGGGAATCGCTCCACTGTTCACAGTAATGAGCGGCTTCTTGCTGCGTTGACTGGCCTCATGGATCGCCTTCGCGATTACTTCCTTGCCAACTCCGCTTTCACCGCTGATAAGAATCGTAATATCCGTCGGGGCAACCTGTTTGATTACCTCAATAATCTTTTTCATCTCCACCGATTCACCCAAGATGCCGTACACTTCCTGAGCGGGGGATGGATTTGTTTTCATTGCTACATTTTGCATACTACCGCGTCACCACTATAGAGTCTACGTTGTAGGTCTTTTTGATGCCCGCACCTTTTACTTTTGCTTCGTCATACGTTGTGTAGTTACCGACATGGACAAGGAAGAGAGATCTGCCGTCTTTCACTTTATTGATGACCTCAACAGCATATCCAATATCCTCAAAGAATAGTTTTTGTTTTTCTGCGTTCACCTGGGTGGTGTATGCTCCAACCTGAAGGGTGAACTGTCCCTGTATTGGTGCTTGAGTTAGGGACTTGACCTCGCTTGTTTCCGGACGCACGGTCGTTGCCTGAGACGCGTCTACTACTGGTGCATCCTGTTCTTCAGCCAGATGCGCTGTCTCTTGTTCTGCAGACGGAGAAACAAATTTTGAGTTTGGGTAGTCTTTCTTCAATTGGTTCATTTTCAACTCAGCCGTCCGGTACAAACCGATGGCATAATAGAACTGGTAGACTTTGTACAGAGCGTCATCGGCCCATTCGCTCTTCGGGAAATTATCGACAATGCTTTGGTAAATACGAACGGCTTCGGCTCCATCCTGGGTCACCATTCCCTGCAGATAGAGCACTCCGGGGTTGTTCGGATACTGGCTGAGGAGTGTGGGGACTTCCGTTCTTACCTGCTCAGCTTCACCGTGCCCGATCATGGCAAGGTATTTCGAAACGTCTGGGGTTGGCGTCTGACTGACTGATCGTGCGAAGATCAACAAAGCCAATATTATTATTGCTGCGGGTTGCTTCACAGCGCAACCCGTTCGATACCATAGCCATTCTCTGTCACCGGTATTTCTCCATCCCCCAAGCGAGTTCCAAAGAGCGTCGCAGAATTTGCCCGCTGGATCATAACATCGATATATTCGCCTCGCTGTTCACCCGATCTGCGAAAGACAACTGTTTTGTTTCCATCCGTACGGCCGGTAAAATCCAGTGGAGATTTCCTGCTTGGACCTTCCACCAAAATTCTTTCAATGGTGCCCATCATCTTCTGGTTAAGAACAGAGGAAATTCCATGCTGCATGTCAGTAATTTCAGCAACCCGTCTGCCTTTTTCTTCCTCGGAAACATCATCCATCATCGACCATGCTTTCGTATTCACTCGCGACGAATACTTGAACGTATACGCTCCATCATATTGCACTTCCTTCATCACATCCATAGTCAGTCGGTGATCTTCACCTGTCTCGCCCGGGAACCCGGAGATAATATCAGTCGTGATACCTGCGTGGGGCATTGCTCTTCTGATCTTATCAATAAGTGCAAGATAGTGCTCAACGCTGTACGTGCGATTCATGGATTCGAGGATCTTGTTTGACCCGGACTGTAACGGCAGATGAATATATTTGCAGATATTCTCGTGCGTTGCAATGGTCTCAATCAGTTTGTCCGACATGTCTTGAGGATGGGATGTCGTAAAACGTACACGAATGTCTCGATCTACCGCAGCAACAGTTCGCATCAAGTCCGCAAAATCGCTATCTCCATCCTTGTAGGAATTTACGTTCTGCCCGAGAAGAGTCACATCCTTGTAGCCCTGTTCTGCCAACAGCGCCACCTCCCGGACCACAGACTCCATCGACCGGCTGCGTTCACGACCGCGGGTAAACGGCACGACACAGAAGGTGCAGAACTTGTCGCACCCGCGCATTACAGAAATCCACGCGCTTATGCCATCTGTGCGGAGAGGAACTATATCTTCGTAATTCTCCACGCGCGAAAGCTTCACTGCAATCCCCTTCTCACCAACAAACGCCTGCTCAAGAAGAACCGGGAGTTTTCTGTACTCGTCGGGCCCCACCACCAGGTCCACAAGGTTCTCTTCTTCAACAAGCCTGACGCGTAACCTCTCTGCCATACAGCCAAGCACTCCGATGACAAGCTCCGGGTTCTGTTTTTTGTGTCGCCCAAAAAGACCTATGCGCCCATAGATACGCTGTTCCGCGTTGTCTCTAATGGCACACGTATTAACAAGGATGACGTCCGCGTTATCCATTTCTTGAGTAAAGGTGTACCCACTTTTCTCCAAAATGCCACCGACGACTTCAGAATCGGCAACGTTCATCTGGCAGCCGTATGTCTCTATGTAGACTTGTTTCATCGTTTGGCGAAAATAGTAGCTCTGGAGAACAGAAGTTGGAACGAATTTATTCATAATGTGACATAAAAGCAAAAGGTGCCCATGGATTCTTGGTTAATTCTTTTTAATTTCGAGCCTTTTTAGGGCTTTGCGCTTCCTAAATGTCAAATAGGCACATCTGCTGTTTTCCACTATGGCACTTCGTGTTGAATCATCGCCGTTCAACCCCGGAAGAACTCTGCTTTCTTCTCTTAATGTTCTTACTTATGATCGTTTCGATTTTCGTAGACACCAAGGTCCATTGAGGCAGGGTCGAGGGATGTTTGATAAGGAAGTAGAGTTTTGTATCTTGAGTCGAAGCCAATCTGAAACAAAATCAACCCAGTTAAATGATTCCTGCCGATCTGCTGAAGAGCATCCTTTCCAAGGCCTCGACTCTCAAAAAAACCATCGTCCTGCCTGACGCTACGGACGAACGAACCATTCAAGCGGCGAGAATCCTGCTCGACAAGGGAATCGTTAATCCTATTCTGGTTGGAGACAAGCCATCGATCGATTCCCGGGCAGAGAAGATAAAGGTGTCTCTCTCGGGAATAAGGGTTATCGACCCTCAGCGCTCGGAACAACTCAGCGACTTCTCCCATGTGTTCTTCAATCTGAGAAAGGCGAAGGGAATAAAGTTTGAGGATGCTCAAAAGCAGATGACGCACCCGCTCTTTTTTGGGGCAATGATGGTTCGGGAAGGAATGGCGGACGGAAGCGTTGCCGGTTCACTTTCCACTACCGGTGATGTTCTGCGCGCGGGTATTCAGGTAATTGGTCTGACGGAAAATATCAGCGTGGTGTCGAGCTTCTTCTTGATGATCTTCCCTCACCAGGTCTACACATTTGCTGACTGCGCCGTCGTTCCTGATCCTACCGCCGAGCAGCTTGCTGATATCGCTTCTTCAGCAGCAGACAATCATAACCGATTGACGGGAGAGCAGCCGCGCGTAGCGATGCTTTCGTTTTCTACAAAAGGAAGCGCGAACCATCCATCTGTGGAAAAAGTTCAAAAAGCGACTTCGTTACTTCAGAAGAAACGTCCCGATTTGTTGGTTGACGGCGAACTGCAGCTTGACGCGGCCATTGTACCAAGCATAGCCCAATCAAAGTCTCCGGGCAGTGCAATTGGCGGTCGCGCAAATGTACTGATATTCCCCGACCTCAACGCCGGCAATATTGGCTACAAAATGGCACAACGTATGGCTGGAGCCGAGGCCGTTGGACCGATTGTGCAGGGGCTCAAGAAACCGGCATTCGATCTTTCACGCGGCTGCAGTGTGAATGACATCGTAAATGTGGTGGCGATTAATGCGGTGGTGGGAGCGGTGTAGTTTGCAACCCTCTCCCTGTCTTGAATAGAGCTCTCCTCCCTCTCCCGCATGCGGGAGAGGGACACAGGGTGAGGGTGTTCGTGAGGGTGAGATGGATACCAATATGGTAAGCAAAAAAGAACCCGTCAGCCTGAGCGCAGTCCTGAGCGAGCGAAGCGAGTCGAAGG
>JBGPGQ010000090.1:0-10124 GCA_041483995.1 Bacteroidota bacterium | reverse complement strand
GGAAAGAACATAGTCTGGGATCGGCGTGATGATGACGGTGCCCAGGTTCCCTCCGGAAACTATCGGTATGAAATAGGAGCGAAGTCTGCATACCGCGATGAACCGACAATCTCGGTGACACGATTCTATCTGCCGCTGTATTATTCGGAGGATTGCGGCAGTGCAAACCGGCAAGATGATTCGCACCTCGTTCAGGGAAGCGCTGTCGTGTGGGGGTCGGAGCCTTCACAGACGACGAACGAGCATGCATCATCCGTGCAGTACAGGTTTATCGGACTGAATCCTGCTAGCAAATATGAAGTTGCAGCGGAGTATGTTGCCAACGACGGGGCGGAGCGTTTGCAGGATATGACTGCGAACGGCATCCGAGTACATGAGGCGGTGCCAGTGTCAAGTTCACCATTGAAAACGGGGTATCATAGCATACCTGCCGAGAGTTATGCGGACGGTGAAGTGACCATTAGTATCAATAGACGCGGAGAAGGCACAGCGATTGTTTCACAACTGTGGCTGAAGGAAGTCGGCGTAACATTTTTGCCGCAAGCGGTGAATACAGTTATCCCGACTGCATACGCGCTCGACCAGAATTACCCAAACCCGTTCAATCCGTCGACGATCATTCGTTATGCAGTACCGAACGACGGCCCACTGACGCTGAAGGTGTATTCGATAACTGGGCAGGAGGTTGCTACGCTGGTGAACGAACAGAAACGCGCCGGTGTGTATGAAATTCACTTTGATGCCGGCTCGGGAGGCAAGACGCTCGCCTCCGGTGTGTACTTCTACCAGATAAAAGCAGGTGACTTTATAGCAACAAGAAAGATGTTACTGGTGAAGTAAGCCGTGATACGGTTGTACAGGATCCTGCAAAAGAAGGGGCGTCCGTCAAGGGTGCCCTATTCTTATTTTCAATCGTTGAGAAAATCAACAGTAGTTTGTACTATGGACGAGAATACTATTGACACAGATCGAAAACTTTGCAAAAGCTACTCGATTCTCTTATCTTAGCAAAACAAATGGGGGAGTGTGTCGCGACCGTATCTCGCAAAGTAGTAGGATCTGTTTGGATAATGTCATTGCTGATAGGCGTATCTTATGCCACTATCATTCTGAAGGAAGATGACCCATAAAGTCTTCATAGTATTCCTTGTTTTCATAACAGCCGCGGCGGCTATCGCAATCGGAATTCGTGGTGCCGCGTACTATGCCACGCCTGTGCATTTGCGGCCGTTTCGTAGCGACTATGAGGCAATGAAGGGTTCGGGCAATTACAGTCATGGCTTGGGGATCATCGGCGCATCCATGATTACGGTTGGCGTTGCCATGTATTCAACCCGCAAGCGCTTACGTGCTCTCTGGAGTCTAGGCAGACTTTCTGCGTGGCTCGAAATCCACATCTTCCTGTGCTTGATGGGTCCAATCTTGGTGATTTATCACACCACGTTCAAGGCCGGGGGTGTTGCTGCCATCAGCCTTTGGGCCATGGTGTCAGTTGCAGGAAGCGGTGTTGTTGGGAGATTTCTCTACGCGCAGATTCCGCGAAATGTCCAAGGTACCGAGCTGACCGGAGGGCAGATTAAGGGAGAGCTTGATCGCCTTGCCGTTGCACTTTCTTCAAGTCCGCTTGGCCTGCAGCTTATGAAGAGAGTTGACGATGGTTTTTCTACGATGCAACGTCCGGAAAACCTGTCGCAGGCAGTTGTTGGCTTCATCAGGCTCCAATCAATGAGAAGGCACATGAAGCACACAGTAGGTGCAATGCTCAAACTGAGCGCTTTGTCAACTCAACAGGCACATCAATTGCATCGAACTGCCACAGCGCGTGCCTCACTGATGCAGAAATCACTTGTGCTTAATCAAGCCGGTAAACTTTTTTATTTTTGGCACGCGGTGCATTTGCCATTTACGATTATCATGTTCATTACGCTTGCTGCTCATGTTGTTGTTGCCATACTGATGGGATACACTTGGATTTTTTGACAAGGATTGTTGAATGATGTCACCGAAACATTTCATTATAATTGGGATGGCACTTCTTGGTGTTCTTCTGATCGCTGTTTGGATGAACAAACCGATTGTGCGGGAAGAGAGTGAAACACATGTCGATCCCGCACACATGGCTTCGCCGAAGCAGCCGACGCAGTCCAAACAGGAAACTCCATCCAAACAAAATGTAAATTCAACGGTGCGGCAGACGCTTGAACATCTTCATCAGCTTGTGAAAGAAAATCCAAACGACTCAAAAATGGTGTTTGAGCTTGCACGTGTCCTGCAAGATGCTCATAACATCGCGGAGGCTATACAATATTACAAACGGGGCTTGGAACTCGATGTTACCAATACCGTGGCAAGGATTGATTATTCTTTGTGTTTGTTCGAGGTGGGGAGAACAAATGACGCTCTTGAGCAGACGAAACTTGTGTTGAAGCGTGATCCAAAAAATGCACAGGCATGCTACAATGCCGGCGCGATCTATGCAAACATTGGCATGGGAGACTCGGCGAAAGTGTATTGGTCCAGGCTCGTAGCAGCACACCCAGAGGATTCGTTGGCGACAAAGGCGAAGGAGAACATCAAGAAATTATCGGCAATAACCGCTGCGCGCTGAAGAGAAGGACAGAAAATACCCAATGATGCGACGCAGCATGATATTGGCAATGGTACTGGGGGGCATGCTGGTGATTAGACAGGCAAATGCACAGTTTTCGCCCGGGGATCTGTCCCGAGCACACATGCAACTTGAAGGGACTGGCAACTGTGCCCAATGTCATGAGGTCGGCAAGGAAATTAGCGGGAGTAAGTGCATGTCGTGTCATACGGAAATACGAAACGAGATCGACTCGAAGCATGGCTACCACTTTACGACATCTATGAAACAATGCGTCGCCTGCCATAAAGAACATTTGGGACGAGATGTGCAGACAATTCTGTTTGACAAGGACACTTTGGACCACAGAATGACCGGGTTTGCTCTAACGGGCAAGCACATCAAGACGCAGTGTGAACAGTGTCATTCTACGAAGAACATCAAGAATCTTCAGATAATGTCCATGGTTTTGAAATCAAATCGGAAGACCTTCATGGGCTTGAGTGCAGGGTGCGTGTCATGTCATGAAGATCGACACCGTGGTACAGTGGGAGTAGAATGCCAGTCATGTCACACCACGAACGCCTGGTCACCGGCATCCAACTTCAACCATTCCAAGACAAAGTTCGCATTGACTGGCAAACACTCTACCGTTCAGTGTGCAAAGTGTCATTCGGAAATCTCTCCGACAACAACAGAACGCCCTATCATTCTTTCGACAAAAAGTTTTGCTGACTGCAAACCTTGTCATGAATCGCCACACAAGGAGAAATTTTCCGGTCAGGAATGTAGATCGTGCCATTCGGCAGACGGATGGTCAGTGTTGATCTCTCAAAAGTTTGACCACAACCTGACCGGGTTCAAGCTCGTCGGTCGGCATGCAACCGTGAAGTGTCAACAATGCCACAAGAATCAACCCGGTGTGCCTTTTGCGAAAGCGTTCCGCATCCCACATGAGAAATGTACCGACTGTCATAGTGACTATCACGCGGGTGAGTTTCTGAAAACGTACAACAACGACTGTTCAAAGTGCCACACGCCAGACTCGTTTTCTCCGTCCACATTTACCCTTGAGGAGCACAGTCATAAGCGATTTGTAGTCACCGGCGCGCATACAGCAACTCCATGCATAAGCTGCCACACGAAGGCTGAAGAGCGAAGGGTATTCCACTTTGCCAGCATCAAATGCGAATCATGTCACAAGGATCGGCATGGTGGTCAGTTTACCAAACTGATGACAGATCAGAGCTGCGCGAAGTGCCATTCGACTGTAACATGGACTTCGATGTCATTCGACCATTCGACTACCAGTTTTCAGTTAGTCGGGAAACACTCTACCGCAAAGTGTGAGGGATGCCATAAGCCGGGGCGCGTTAACGGTGGGACCATGGTTCAATACAGAGGAGTGAAGACAGGGTGTGAATCGTGTCATCCTGATGCACACGCGGCACAGTTCGCTTCGAATAGTATTACCAGTTGTTCTAACTGCCATTCGCCGGATGGATGGCAGTTGCTCAGATTCAATCATGATACACAAAGCACCTTTGCGCTCAGTGGCGCACACAAAAAAACTGAATGTCGCTCGTGTCATCATGAAGAACTCATAGCGGGACGTCGCACGATGAGATTCAAGCCTCTATCAAACAAGTGTGAGTCTTGCCATAAGTCGGGGAGCATTGGCAATGGCTAGGGTTCTATCCATATTGGTTCTGTTCGCACAGATGGCCCTTGCGCAAGTATCCCCTCACGGTGATATCAAGATCGAATGTCTTGCCTGTCATGGTACAGACTCGTGGAAGATGAAGAAGGACGCCAGCTTCAAGCATGAGTCGGTTGGATTTGTGCTTACCGGCCAGCATAGACAGCTCAAATGCGAAACATGCCACCGGGAATTGAAATTTGAAAAAACCAATCCCAATTGCTCATCTTGCCACACTGATGTACACAGGAGTGAGCTCGGGGTAACGTGTCAGCGATGCCATTCAACCCAGTCATGGCACATACCAGACATGGTGCAGAAGCACCAGCAGACGCGATTCCCGCTGTTGGGCAGGCATGCGACGGTGACCTGCCAGGCATGTCACGAGAAAACCACTGAACATCAGTATGTTGCTACACCGACGAATTGCATCGGCTGCCACAGGACTGATTTCGAGGCTACGAAATCACCCGACCACAGGGCTGCAGGATTTTCCATTCGATGTGAAGAATGTCATCAAGTGACTGCGAATGAATGGGGTCGGGGTTTCGATCACAACATGACAGCGTTCCCGTTCAGTGGGGCACATGTATCAACCGCATGCACTGCATGTCACCAAAACCAGATTTTCAAGGGTACGCCATCGCAATGCGTTGCCTGTCATCGTTCTAACTACAACGGCACAACAAACCCGAACCACGTGGCGGCGAACTTGTCGACAGATTGCCAGACTTGCCACACAACAGCATCCTGGCAGGGCGGAAGTTTCGATCACAATCAGACGCGCTTTTCACTGACTGGGGCTCATCAAACAGTTGCTTGCCAGAACTGTCATACCAATGGCAACTACCAGCTAGTGTACCAGAATTGCTACCAGTGTCACCAGTCGGATTTCCAGCAAACGACAAACCCGAATCACGTTACCGGGAATTTCAACCACGATTGTACGCAGTGCCATACATCCACCGCGTGGAGTCCGGCAACATTTAATCATAGTACTACAAACTTCCCATTGACCGGTGCGCACGTGTCGCAGCAATGTCAGTCGTGCCACACCAATGGAAACTACCACATTGTGTATCAAGATTGCTACCAGTGTCACCAATCGGACTTCCAGCAGGCGACGAACCCGAATCATGTAACGGGTAATTTCAGTCACAACTGTGCGCAGTGCCATTCAACAACGAGTTGGGAGGGAGGTTCGTTCAATCACAACACGACGAACTTCCCACTGACCGGTGCACATGTTTCGCAGCAATGCCAGGCATGTCACATTAGCGGCAATTACCAAATAGTGTATCAGGATTGCTACCAGTGCCATCAGTCGAATTTCCAGCAGGCGACGAATCCGAATCACGTGACTGGAAACTTCAACCATAATTGCACACAGTGTCATACCACCACAGCGTGGCAGCCATCGACGTTCAACCATAGCACAACACAGTTCCCATTGGCAGGCGCTCATCAGGCTGTTGCTTGCCAGAATTGTCATACCAATGGTAACTACCAGCTTGTGTACCAGGATTGTTACCAGTGTCATCAGTCGGATTTCCAACAAACGACAAACCCGAATCACGTTACCGGGAATTTCAACCACGATTGCACGCAGTGTCATACATCCACCGCGTGGAGCCCGGCGACATTTAACCACAATGCAACGAACTTCCCGTTGACAGGTGCACATGTGTCGCAGCAATGCCAGGCATGCCACATAAGTGGTAATTACCAAATAGTGTATCAGGATTGTTACCAGTGCCATCAGTCGGATTTCCAGCAGACAACAAATCCGAATCACGTAACGGGCAATTTCAGCCACAACTGTGCGCAGTGCCATTCAACAACGAACTGGCTGGGAGGTTCGTTTAATCATAACACGACAAACTTCCCGTTAACAGGCGCACATGTCGCGCAGCAATGTCAAGCGTGCCACATAAGTGGCAACTATCAGCTTGTCTATCAGGATTGCTACCAGTGCCATCAGTCGGATTTCCAACAGACAACAAACCCGAATCATGTCACGGGTAATTTCAGTCACAATTGCGCGCAGTGCCATTCAACGACCAACTGGCAAGGAGGCTCGTTCAATCATAACACGACGAACTTCCCATTGACCGGCGCACATGTATCGCAGCAATGTCAGGCGTGCCACATAAGTGGCAATTACCAAATAGTGTATCAGGATTGTTACCAGTGCCATCAGTCGAACTTCCAGCAGGCAACGAATCCGAATCACGTGACAGGGAACTTCAGTCATAATTGTACACAGTGTCATAGCACTACAGTATGGCAACCGTCGACGTTCAACCATAACGCAACGCAGTTCCCGCTAACAGGTGCACATGTGTCGCAGCAATGTCAGGCGTGCCATATAAGTGGTAACTACCAGCTTGTGTATCAGGATTGCTATCAGTGTCACCAGTCGGATTTCCAACAAGCGACAAACCCCAATCATGTTACGGGGAATTTTAACCACAACTGTACGCAATGTCATACAACAACGGCGTGGAGTCCGGCAACGTTTAATCACAGTACCACAAACTTCCCGCTAACAGGCGCACATGTATCGCAGCAATGTCAGACGTGCCATATAAGTGGCAACTATCAGCTTGTCTATCAGGATTGCTACCAGTGTCATCAGTCGGCATTTCAGACCCCGACGAACCCCAATCACGTTGCCGGCAATTTTAGTCACAACTGCGTTCCATGCCACACGACAACGGCGTGGCTACCCTCAACGTTTAGTCACAACAACACGACTTTCCCGTTGACCGGTGCACATCAGGCAGTCGTATGCAATAATTGCCATGTGAACAATAACTATCAGACCCTGCCAACGGCATGCTTTGATTGTCACTCCAGCGACTTCAAAGGCGCGACGAATCCGAGCCACGTCGCAGGAAACTTCAACCATGACTGCACGTAATGTCACACGACAACAGCCTGGAGTCCGGCGACGTTTAACCATAGCAGCACAAGCTTCCCGCTGACAGGCGCCCACGTCTCGCAACAATGTCAGGCGTGCCACGTGAATGGCAACTACCAGTTGCAGTATACCGATTGCTATCAGTGTCATCAGACGCAGTACCAGCAGGTGGCGAATCCGAACCATGTCACTCAGCAGTTCAATCACGCCTGCACGCCCTGTCACAGCACGAGCGTCTGGACTCCTAACACGATGAATCATGATCAAAACTGGTTCAGAATATATTCGGGTCACCACCGTAACAACTGGACTCAATGCAGTCAATGTCATACTACGCCAGGCAACCTTTCAGCATTCAGTTGTACAACTGGTTGTCATCAAACGGCTCACCATCAGGGCCAGAATTGTTACAGTTGCCATAGTGGTGCGTAGCCATGCTGAAAAATCATCATAATACCGTATGCATGCATAACGCGAAGCGGCTACTGTTCCTGTTGGTCTTTGGCCTGACGACGTTTGCCGGTGCAAAAGAAAAAGGAATAAACGGAACGGTAACGTATGTTACCGGGGGAACGGTATACACTTCGCTTGGCAAAGCCAGTGGTGTACAGGACTCAAGCATTGTGTTTGTTATTGATGGACCCGATACTATCGCGACGCTTCGGGTCATCGCTTCGAGCTCGAAGTCAACGGCCTGCAGTGTTTTAACGTCACGACGCCAGATCAAAGCCGGAAATACTGTTGTTGCCTATGTTCCTTTGCAGGAAGAAAAACAAGAGAAGTCCCCCGGGAATGGAGAGACCCCCTCTTCTCTTCCCACTTCAGGCCTTCCTTTGCCAACGACTGGGCAAGGCGGGACCACAACTGAATCTTCAAAACCGTTTGCAGAGATCAAGGGTCGTGTCAGCGCACAATACTACACCACGCGCTATGACAATTCGAGTTTCGACATCTCACAACCCGGCGTTGTGTTGAACTTCCGGGCAAAATCAAATGATGTTCCTATTATTTTTGAAGTGTATAGCAACTTCAGAACGCTTGCGTATGGAACGATGAGCCCCTTCTCCAAGCACGCCCGGAATCAATCGAGGATTTACAGACTCTCGCTTGGATATGATGATGGATTGAACGTTATCTCCTTTGGCCGGATAGCCCCAACGGTGGCCCCGTCCATCGGGTACATTGATGGAACGTTGCTATCGCGAAAACTTGGAGCGTTCACTGTGGGTACGGCATTGGGATTCCGGCCCACGTTTGTGCAACAGGGTGTTTCCACTGAAAACAAAAAGGCAGCTCTTTTCCTCCAATACGAACTTAAGGGCGGTCTACAGGGATCGGTTACCGCAGCCTATGCGCGCGACTATTTTCATTCCCAACTCGACCGTGAAGTTGCTAGCACGAGTATCAATCTCTTCACTTCCGGCGATCTTTTTGTGTATGCCAGTAGCGAGGTCGACCTGCGGACGAAGTCCGGCGATGCGCTGAAGCTTCATCCTGCACTTACGACAGCGTTCATGAACGTGAACTATCGATTTACCCGCGAGCTCACTGTGGGTCTTGGCGGTGACGCATCCCGTCCATTCTATCCCTTTTCATCGGTACGAACAGTACCGGATTCATTGCTCGACCATCGTTTGCGTGGCGGCCTTACCCTCAATGTCAATATTCTGCTGCCGGGAGGTGTTTCTCTCTACAATACATTTACTCCACGTTCAAGAGGCTCACAGTTCGCACAGGATTATTCGGAGTATGCTGCTGTCACGCTTGCCGATATTGCTGCAAGCGGGATAACGTTCCGCACCAATGTCACGGTAAACTCCACAGAGTTTACTAACTCCCTCGGATATGGAGTGAACCTGCAGTCACGCTTGCTCGACGTGGTCGACCTGGCGCTTCGCTATCAGAAATACAACTACACAGTAAAGAGAATAGCAATGCGGAGCAACAGCACAACGTTTGGGTCGGACATCATGGTACCACTGACCAATTACTTGAGCCTTGTGGCAAGCTACGATCGGTTGGATGGATACGGGACGAAATCGAATTCGCTGTTCACAGAGCTAAGCGTGAGGTTCTGAGGTGGAGACAACGTACACGATAACGATTTTTCTTGTTCTTATTCTGTTGATTGCCGTTCCCTATTGGAGGCGCGCTGCAAAGCATAGACGGCAGGCGTTGACTACGTGGGAGAAGAATGCAAAAGCAGACACATTACAACCTGTTACGCTTCATCCACACATCGATCTTATCAAGTGCATCGGCTGTGCTGCATGTGTACGCGTATGCCCTGAGGGAGTACTTGGTATCATCGATGGTAGGGCGGCGATTGTCAGCGGAACGAAGTGTGTTGGCCATGCGGTCTGTGCCGACGTCTGTCCCGTGAGCGGCATTAGGCTGGGGTTCGGTACACCAAAGCAGGGACAGGAAATCCCCTACTACGGGGAGAACTACGAAACGAATGTTCATGGCTTGTATATTGTTGGTGAACTTGGTGGAGTTGGTTTGATAAAAAATGCCATAGGTCAGGCCCTCAGGGCCATCGACGATATCGTTATGAAGAAGAAACGCCGTCCGCCGAATGGGCTTGATGTTGTGATCGTTGGAGCAGGCCCGGCTGGAATTGCCGCAGCTTTGGCGTGTCAGGCAAAAAAGCTTAGCTACGTGGTACTGGAGCAGGATGAAATCGGCGGTAGTGTGTTGCATTACCCGAGACAAAAGCTCGTGCTCACCGCCCCGGTCGACCTTCCGTTGTACGGCAGGTTGAAGGTGTCGGAGATAAGCAAGGAGGAGCTCCTGGGGATATGGAAGGATATCATCAGCAGATTCAAGCTTGACATCCGCACGCATCACAAGGTGGATTCGGTCGACCAACACCAGGGCATGTTCGCTGTGAATTCACAAGGGGAGACATTCAT
>JBGPGQ010000089.1:0-10229 GCA_041483995.1 Bacteroidota bacterium | reverse complement strand
TGTTGCGAGAGTTGAAGCTAAACTATGTCGATGAGATGAAAAAACCTGACCCTCCATTATCGGCAGGGACGGAGGACAAAGACAAATGAAATTCGGGATCATAGGCAATCTCGAAAAACCGGGCCTGGCGGAAGCAGTTGAACAACTCATAAAGAGACTCAATACCCATGACGCCGGGTATGTCATTGATGAGGAAATTGTGAAGTTGCTTCCCAATGCTGCGCGCCTTCATGTGAACGAAAAAAATTCTCGGCCTGCTGCGAGATGCGCAACGGAAGCGGACATGGTCGTTGCCTTCGGCGGTGACGGAACCATACTTGCAGCAGCTCGCTCTGTCGGCGATAAGGGCACACCGATCCTCGGAATCAATCTTGGAAAGCTGGGGTTTCTTGCTGAACTTGCCAAGGAAGAGATGGAACAGGCCATCGGTGATATTCTTGCAGGTAAGTACGTCATCGAAGAACGCCTGGTTTTGGCAGCACGATCTCCAAGCATTCCCGACAAGGTTTTTCATGCTGTCAATGATATTGTGGTCGATAAGTCCCGGTCGTCCCGCGTTATCGATCTGGAAATGCACATCAATGGTGCGTTTGCCGTTACGTATCGGGGTGATGGTTTGATTATTTCGACACCGACAGGGTCAACTGCCTACGCGTTATCCAATGGAGGACCGATAGTTACTCCAACCAGCAACGTTATTGGAATTACTCCCATTTCGCCGCACACGTTAAGCGGCCGCCCGTTGATCGTTCCTGAAACAAGTACCATTCGCGTTATCGTGCATGGGAATAGCGATGAAGTGCTCCTCTCCTCCGATGGCCAGATGGAGGAATTTCTTACACCTCCCGTGGAGATACAAATTCAAAAGGCGAAGTATAATGTAAGGTTGGTGAAGAGAATGGATAGAACGTATTTTGACGTTCTGCGGGCGAAACTGCTTTGGGGAAAAGACGTAAGATCTACATAGCAGGTGTTCTCAGTTGTTCAGTGCGCCCTCTTCAATCCATTTTTTGATTCCATTGATCTGATTTTGATTCAATGGATTGGTGTTCAATGGCATTCGATTTCCGCCGGCCCTTCCTTCGATGCGCCAAACAAGTTGACTGTTTTCCGGGTCGCTAGGGACTACGGTCCCCGGGAGATGATCCCAGTCGCCGAATGCTGTAAGAGACAATGCGCTCTGGTGGCTCCCGGAGTCATGGCAACCTGACTGGTTGCATGCCTGCCTGAAGAGAGGTAGCACATGCACACCAAACTTCACGTTTGAAGCAGGAAAGACTACGTCCGATGGACTTCCTTCCGGTCCTGCAACATCACCTTTGCAGTGAAACGATGTGATTGTCAGAAGGCAGACTATCACTAATAACGGCAGCCGTGAATTCATTTAACCTCTCTCTTGTGTTCTTCCAATAACGTCGCAGATGTAAATAAAGACTGTGGACAAAATATCGATGATAACCACTAGTGTAATACTTGTAGCCTATCAATGCAACAATTATCGTGTTCTGTCAGTTCCAAAATTTTTGGAAAGCCTTACCAAAGGTTTGTATTTTTCCTTGATAGATAAATATTAGTGAAAAGGGGAGCGAGTATCAAGCTGAGTGTTCGTTGACTTTCGAGACCGGATTTTCTATATTGCTTCGTACATTATTTATGGGGCTGTAGCTCAGCTGGGAGAGCGCGTGAATGGCATTCACGAGGCCAGGGGTTCGATCCCCCTCAGCTCCACACGAGAAAGGCGATCATCAGTCGCCTTTTTTCAATAGAAGCCGTCAAGCATTTCACTCTGTTTTCTTAATCTTTGCACATCAATGAAACTTCTCACAACGTACCTCAAACAGTACTGGAAGCTGATTGCTTTGGCATTGTTGCTTGCCACTATTAATCAGGTTTTTTCCCTGCTCGACCCGCTTATTTTCCGGCACATCATTGATGAATACGCAATTCAGTTCAAGAAGTATTCTTCATCGGAATTCTTCAAAGGTGTCGGTCTGCTCCTGGCGGCGGCCATGGGCGTCGCGTTTGTTTCACGCGTTGCGAAGAATTTCCAGGATTACTTCATCAATGTCATCACCCAGAAATTAGGAGCTCAGATCTATTCCGATGGCCTTCGGCATTCACTTGAGTTGCCCTACCAGGTGTTTGAAGACCAGAGAAGCGGCGAGACGCTTGGGAAGCTCCAAAAGGTCCGTGCCGACGTCGAAAGGTTCATAGCTGCCTCTGTCAATATCGTCTTCACGACCCTCGTCGGGGTGGTATTTGTGATGATCTATGCGATCAGTGTTCATTGGTTGATTGCCCCTGTTTATTTCCTGACTGTTCCAATACTTGGGCTGCTCAGCTCGGTCTTGAGCAAGAAGATCAAGATCATTCAGAAGACGATCGTTGCAGAAACGACAGCTCTTGCCGGAGCAACAACGGAATCGTTGAGGAACATCGAACTCGTGAAGAGTCTTGGACTGGCGCAGCAGGAAATTGAGCGCCTGAATACGACGACCGGAAAGATCTTGAAACTTGAATTACGAAAAGTTCGTTACTTGCGCAGTCTGAGTTTCATTCAGGGTACATTGGTCAACGCGCTACGGACAACCATCCTTGGGTTAATGCTGTACCTTATTTTTGCTCAGGAGATCACGTTTGGCCAGTTCTTTTCCCTCTGGATTTACTCCTTTTTTATTTTTGGACCGTTGCAGGAATTAGGCAATGTAATCAACATCTATCGCGAAACAGAAGTCTCGTTGAAGAATTTTGAAGACATCTTGAACACACCCAAGGAACCCAGGCCACTCAATCCGGTATCACTTGGCGGGATTCGAACTCTCGCGTTTGAAAAAGTCAACTTCAAGCATCAATCTGCCGCTACAAATGCGTTGAATAACATTTCATTTGGTGCTTCACTCGGTGAAACACTCGCATTTGTCGGCCCCTCAGGTTCGGGAAAAACCACGCTCGTCAAACTTCTTGTTGGTCTCTACCCGGCACAATCGGGGAGGATTCTTTACAACGAACAGAGCAGCACCGAAGTGAACCTCGACGAATTGCGAGAGAAGATCGGGTTCGTTACACAGGATACCCAACTATTTTCCGGGACTATTCGGGAGAACCTGTTGTTTGTGAGACCTTCAGCGTCCGATGCCGAATGCCTCGATGTATTGCAAAAAGCTGCATGTCAAAGTCTACTGGCACGGGCGGACAAAGGTCTTGATACAATGATTGGAGAAGGTGGAGTCAAGGTATCGGGAGGAGAGAAGCAACGGCTTTCAATTGCCCGTGCCTTGTTAAGGAAACCAAACCTTTTGGTGTTTGATGAAGCAACATCCTCACTGGATTCCTTGACGGAAGAAGAAATCAGTGAAACGATCCGTGATGTTTCTGTACGAAGAGACCTAATCACGATTCTGATTGCACACAGACTATCCACCGTGATGCATGCGGACAAGATATTCGTTCTGGAAAAAGGTTACATCGTTGAATCAGGCCACCACAAGGAGTTGCTGGAACTCAAGGGTCTCTACTATGCAATGTGGAGGCAGCAGGTCGGTGAACGTGATTCGACTGCCAGGATTGCTCTTACGGCTGCCAAGGAGATGGCAATAAAAAATTGAGGAGTTTGCTCTCGAAGGAGGAGACATGAAGACTCGTCTGATTCTATTTCTTGCATTGACTACCGCAATTGGTTGTGGGACCACTCAACAGTTTACGGCACTCCCGGACTCGATAGACAGGAATACCGTTCCACATCAAACTATTGAGATGACCGCTGAGCATTTTCACTTCACTCCGGAAGAAATCAAAGTAAAGGAAGGGACTCTGGTTACCCTCAAGATTACTGCAATCGATGGAACACACGGCTTTGCTCTTGGAGCCTTTGGCATCGATGAGAGGATCGAAGAAAAAGAAACCAAAACGGTCGAGTTCTATGTTGCCAAGAAGGGGGAATACAGGTTCAAATGTTCGCACTTTTGCGGACTCGGTCACCTTGGGATGACGGGGAAAATAATAGTTGAGTAGAGGAAATCCGCTTTTTATCCTTACAGGAATAATCCCCCAACAAACCCGATTTGCCACGCGTAGAATAATCCAAACCCTACACTGATAATTCCTGAAAGCCCCCTCACCACAAGATTCAGCCTATCAGATCTTGCTGCGGTCAACACGAATGGGATTCCAATCAACGTGCTCATGACCAGCATCCCGCCTACAGACCCCAACCCAAAGACTCCGATGTATAGTAATGCCAATGATGGCGAGTTGATTGTTGCGAGCACGGCAAGCATCAAGGCTGCACTTCCGGCCAGGCCATGCACCATTCCAATCAGCACCGGCCTTAATCCGGACACACCTGACGGCACAATCCGTGTAATGACTTCAGAAACTCTTTTGGACACTTCCGACGAGATGCCTAAATGAATGTGGGAATAATCAACTTCGTGCGCATGGAGTTCATCATGGCTGTGAATGTGAGGGTGCATATGTGGATGATGTTTATGTGAATGTACATGCACGTGAATGGTTCCACCACGGATCAGCTTCACAATCACATTTATTCCGAGTGCTATGAGCATAGCTGCCACAGCAAACTCCATACCTTGAGCAACCTTTTCTGGTATCTGAATGTGAAGGGCAATCATCACCAACCCGACAATGAGCAAGGATGCTGTGTGGCCCAATCCCCAAAACAGACCAACAATTGAAGAGCTAAGGAAGCCTTTCCGTTCGCTTACAATGGTCGATACGGCAATTAAGTGATCCGAGTCCAAAGCGTGTTTGAGGCCGAGAACAAATCCCAACCCAAGAATTGAAAGGGCGCCAGCCTTCATTGCACCGTCGAGTGTAATCGGGGTTGTCAGGAGGCCCACAGGAATCTGGACCCCCGTCTGGCCAAATGCCTGTGAAGAAATGAATACCCCCGCAGTTGCAACAACCAATGCGCTCGCTGCCGGGAGCCAACGGAAGAGGATTCTTTTGCTCATAGTGTTGTGGTCCGTTGTATATTATGAAATCCATCCTGCTGATGCAAGACTATTCAAGGAGATTGGAGATGGTGTATGGGCCCTCCGGTTCTATCCCCAAAGCCTGTAGCACTGGCTGTGAAAAATTCGTATCTTGATCCATGAAATGTACCAGCCGACAGAAAGGTGTAACTCTGACCGTCTGTGCATTGCTCGCCATTGCAGGTCTTTTGTGCCGCAACACCGATTCGAACAGCAAGTCACATACAACGTCCGATTTCATCAGGCAGGAAATGGAAAAAGGGAAGAAACCGAACAAGCTCATCAACGAAAAAAGTCCGTATCTTCTTCAACATGCATTCAATCCTGTTGAGTGGTACCCCTGGGGTGAGGAGGCGTTTGAGAAAGCGCGCAGAGAGCAGAAACCCATATTTCTTTCCGTCGGATACTCTACGTGCCATTGGTGCCACGTGATGGAACGGGAGTCGTTTGAGGTTGACTCGATTGCGTCCATCATGAATGAGTTCTTTGTCTGCATCAAGGTGGACAGAGAAGAACGGCCCGATGTGGACAAGGTTTACATGACGGCGCTGCAAGCGATGGGTCAGAATGGTGGCTGGCCAATGTCCATGTTTCTGACCCCGGATCTCAAACCGTTCTATGGCGGCACGTATTTTCCGCCGGAGAATCGTTACGGAAGAATCGGTTTCCCTGAAGTCTTGAGACGCCTTCACGAAGTGTGGGAAAAGGAACGTGACAAGGTTGTTGAATCAGCCGACAGTCTTACGAAGCATCTCAGTGACGGATTTTCAACTGTAGCCAAGGGAACCGTTCCTGACAAGAACAGCATGGATACATGTTTCGCCCAATTCGTTCGAAACTACGACCCGCGGTTTGGAGGTTTTGGTGATGGGCCAAAATTCCCAAGACCTGCCGTATTCAATTTTCTTCTTCGCTATTACCACAGAACAACTGATGCCAAAGCATTGGAAATGGTCCAGCAGTCTCTTCGGAAGATGTCCGTAGGAGGAGTGTACGATCATGTCGGCGGCGGTTTCCACAGATACTCGGTTGATGGCGAGTGGCGTGTGCCTCACTTCGAAAAGATGTTGTACGATCAGGCACAGTTGGTCAATTCCTACGTCGACCTTTATCTCATCACAAAGGATTCTTACTACGCGGCTACGATACGTGACGTTCTTAGCTATGTTTTGCGTGACATGACTGATCCCGCCGGCGGTTTTTACTCAGCAGAAGATGCCGATAGTCCCAAACCGGAGCAAACCGAAGAAGAGGGTGAAGGCGCATTTTATATTTGGTCGAAGAAGGAAGTCGTAGAGATCATCGGCACAGACGTTGGGGAGCTCTTCTGCCATTACTACGGTATTGAAGATGCTGGTAATGCACTGGTCGATCCGCAGCATGAGTTCACAGGTAAAAATATTTTGTATGTCGCTCATTCGCTTACTGAGACTGCGAAGAAATTTGGAAGGACTGAACCGGAGGCGGCGCAAGCTCTTAATATTGCGCGGAAAACGCTGTTCCAGGCTCGAACCAAACGTCCCCGCCCGCATCTTGATGATAAGATACTCACCTCCTGGAATGGCCTGATGATCAGCGCGTTTGCGCATGCGTATCAGGCGTTGAGAGTCCCTGAATATTTAAACACTGCTGAACGCTCAGCGACATTCATTCTCTCAAAACTGTATGATACAAAGACGCGTACGTTAACCCGCAGGTATCGTGACGGTGAGGCACGCTACGAGGCGCACCTCGACGACTATGCGTTCCTGACGCAAGGTCTTTTGGATTTGTATGAAGCCTCGCTGGACATTCGCTGGTTGCAGTCTGCGATTGAGATTACAGGTAAACAAATTGAGCTCTTCTGGGATCAGAAGGACGGCGGATTTTTTGATACTTCCGGAAAAGACAGCTCGATACTTGTGAGGATGAAAGAACAATATGACGGTGCCGAGCCGACAGGCAACTCGATAGCGGTAATGAACCTGTTGCGCCTTTCGCAGATTACTGACAACCAGGATTGGAGCAAAAAGGCAAGGGAGGCGCTCGCGCTCTTCAGCCCATTATTGGATAAACAGCCAAGTACAATGCCGCAAATGGTTGCAACGCTGGATTTCTCTCTCAGTAAGCCCAAGCAGATTGTCATCGCAGGGAGGAAGGATGACCCGGAAACACAGGCAATCCTGAATGACGTCTTCGATCGATACCTTCCCAACAAGATTATCCTGTTTGCTGATGGAGGTGAGCAGCAGAAAGTTCTTTCAACGTATTTGCCGTTCGTTGCAACGATGTCAATGGTACGTGGCAAGGCAACTGCATACATTTGCGAAGACTACGTCTGCCAGCTCCCGACTTCGGACCGTGGGAAGATTGCTCAGTTGTTAGGAAAATAAAGTATGACGTGTTGCTCAACTCAGGGAACCAACAAGTTCTTCTCGAAACAAGCGAATTCCTATGCAAAGAAATTTAGGAAGAAGGGTTTGGATAAGCCGCAGAGACTCATTGCGAAAGCATTGAGCGACGCAGGAGTTCAAACAAAATCAATTCTGGAAATTGGCTGCGGTGTCGGCGGCCTTCATCTAACGCTGTTGAAGCGAGGAGCAAGCGCAGCTCAGGGCGTTGATATTTCCGAGGGGATGCTCACGAAGGCGCGTGAGATTGCGTCTGAGATGGGGCTTTCTGATCGTGTTCGCTACCGCACTGGAGACTTTATAGCGACGAATGGAGAAATCCAGAAGGCAAACATCGTCATACTGGATAAAGTCGTTTGTTGTTATGAAAATCCAGAGGCTTTGATAAAGAAGTCCATTGACAAATGTAGTGATCTGTACGTTGTCTCTTACCCCCGCAATGCAACGATTGCGAGGTTTTTCTTTCGTTCATCTGCTTGGATCGGCACGATGCTCAAGTGGTCATTTCATCCCTTCTACCACGAGACTGAAATGCTGGATGATCTGGTACTGAAAGGCGGCTTCAAAGAAGTCTTCTCGGCGAATACAGTTATCTGGCAGATAAAAATGTTTGAACGGCTGAAGTAATACAGGGTCTCAGTGAGCGGCGCGGTTCAGCGTCCAGCCCGGTTTGCGGTCTTTGAGTGTGGTGACGAAACGTTCATCGTGGAGTTGTGTGGCAAGCGTCTTTGCAAATGTTTTTGCCTGTGTCTCGTCAAGAAACCAGTCTGAGGATACAGGCCGTTTGAACAAGAAAGACTTCTGATGGACGGAAACAATCCAGGGAGTTCCAATTTCGTGGACTTGCTTGACTTCCACGATGTATTTGTTTCCCGTTGGTACGATCATGTGCATTTTCCTCGGCAGAAGTGTACGTAGAACGGCCATAAAATCCAAATGACACAATTGTGGGCAGTGTCCTTTTTTGATAAGGGCGTGAACGCCCTCGCGAGAATTCAACCTCACATAAGTAGCCCGACCCTTAAGGGTCGGGCTATATCCGCAATCCGTGAACAACACAAACGCCGTTCACGGCGTTCCGATACGCAACGAAATGAAATGAAATCAGGAGAACTTCTTCCAATTAGGACGGTACCGATTGCTTCACATAACATCATCATTATCCATCCCTGAAAGCGAGATGCAATTCCATTTCACACGGAGTGGCGGGCCGGGTGGCCAGAACGTGAACAAGGTTTCGACACGCGTTGAGCTGTTGTTTGATGTAGTGCATTCTCCTTCTCTCAGCGAATCTCAAAAAGAAAAGATCATAAAGGCCCTCCGGCCACGGATTGGAACTGACGGCGTGTTCCGTATTGCCTCGCAGGAGTCGCGGAGCCAGTGGCGTAATCGTGAAGATGTTGTTGAGAAATTTATTCTACTTCTGCAGAATGCACTCAAGCCAAGGAAAAAACGTCTTCCCACGCGTCCATCGGGAGCAGCCCGGGAGAAACGGATCACTGCCAAGAAGCGTCATGGTCAGAAAAAGAAGTCCAGAGGGGATGTTTCTCTTGACTGATGTTTAACTCACCAAAGTATCCATACTCGACATCACCCGAACAACCAAGTCTCATTCTTCTTACTTTCTTTTTGAAAAGAAAGTAACAAAGAAAACATTCGGAATTGCAAACGCACACCTTTGTTAATGCCGCCTCTTGTACAAATGCGATTGCGGCGAAGATGAGGCTATGCAGATTCGCAATCGCAAAGCGATGATTGATCTACCGCCGCACTCAGCCTGCGATTCCGACGTCTATGACTTTCGACGGCTTGTGAGGGAGTAAATTCCTGCGACCCCGAAACCGCCGGCGGGGTGTGTAGGGTTACCAAACCGAGCTTTGCAATTTCGACAACAAGCAACACCGTTTTAGCAAACGTACAAACTCGAAAGTCGGAATTGCCTCCTAACAAAGCCTGCTGTTTCAGGATGTGTGTTGCGGTTTCGGGAGGATTTCTTTGGTACTTTCTTTCTCGGAAAGAAAGTACATGAAGCAAAAGCGAACGGAGTCAAAGAGTGTCTGAGCCCGTCTTGCGGGCTTCGACTCTATCAATTGTTCGGTTGCATACTTTTCTCATTTCTTGTATATTGACCCATCAACTCTTTCCGTGTTTCCATTTCCAGGAGAACTCTCGTGCCCGATGTACTGAACGGTCTTGCGCCGAAGGCGGTCTGGGATCACTTCGGACAAATTGCAGCAGTGCCCCGTCCCTCGAAGAAAGAGGAGAAAATCGCCGCACACATAGTTTCCATTGTCGAGAAGAACAATCTTCCGCTCGAACGTGATGCGACAGGAAACATCCTTGTCCGAAAGCCTGCAACAGCAGGCAAGGAATCGTCTCCCATGGTCGCACTCCAGTCTCACATCGATATGGTGTGTGAAAAGAACAAGGATGTTGTGCATGATTTTGATCGTGATGGAATCCGTCTTGTGCGGTCAAACGGATTCATCAAGGCGCAAGGGACTACGCTCGGATCGGATAACGGAATCGGCGTTGCAGCGGCGCTCAGTGTTATGCTGGACAAAACGCTCGTTCATGGGCCCATGGAGTTTCTCTTCACTGTTGATGAAGAGACCGGACTTACCGGTGCAAACGGCCTTCAACCCGGATTTCTGAAAAGTAAAATTCTGTTGAACCTCGACTCGGAAGAGGAGGGAGCACTCTATGTCGGCTGTTCCGGTGGACGTGATACAATGTTGCGTCTTGCGATTGAGAGGGAACAAGCGCCACAGGGATTTATTCCTCTTGCGTTGGGGATAAGCGGCTTGCGTGGTGGTCATTCAGGTCTTGATATCAATACGGGACG
>JBGPGQ010000088.1:0-10344 GCA_041483995.1 Bacteroidota bacterium | reverse complement strand
GCCTGAAACGTCACGCGTAATCGATGCGCTGTCACTCTTACGGGCGATCTTGTCTATTTCGTCGATATAGATGATGCCGCGTTCTGCCTTCTCGATGTTGTATTCGGCGTTCTGCAACAGGTGGACGAGAATGGTTTCGACATCGTCGCCCACATATCCAGCTTCGGTAAGCGTCGTCGCATCAGCAATTGCAAATGGGAGATCAAGGATCTTCGCGAGAGTTTGAGCAAGAAGGGTTTTGCCTGTACCCGTTGCACCAATCAGAAGAATGTTTGTTTTTTCGATCTCGACATCATCAATTTCATACATCCGGTCTTTCGCATCAATCCGCTTGTAGTGGTTGTACACGGCGACGGCGAGACTTTTTTTGGCCTGTTCCTGTCCGATCACATAATCGTCGAGGGCGTCCTTGATCTGCACTGGAGTGAGGGTAGCCTTGGAGCCTTTGCGCGCAGAGAATGCCGCAAGATTGTTCCGGATAATATCCACTGAACTGGAGACGCAAACGTCGCATATGTAGACGTCAGGTCCCGCGATGATGCTCTGGACTTCTTCCGGGCTTCGACCGCAGAACGAACAGTGGATTTTTTCCCCGCTTCTCGATTTTTGGGTCATGGCGCAAGGTTCTCCGGTTACTTCTTGACTTCCCGTTCTTTCTTTAGGTACACGTTGTCAATCAACCCATATGCTTTTGCTTCTTCGGATGAGAGGTAACGGTCACGGTCCGTATCCTTTTCCACGCGTTCCAGAGGCTGGCCGCAGTGGTTTGCGAGGATCTCATTAAGTCGCTTCTTTGTCTTGAGAATTTCCTCAGCTTGAATGCTGATATCAGAGGCAGTTCCCTGCACACCGCCCCATGGTTGATGAATCATGATGCGTGAATTCGGTAAACCCGCCCGCTTGCCCTTCGTCCCTCCCGCCAGCAGTACGGCGCCCATGCTTGCCGCCATCCCGATGCAGATCGTCGCAATATCCGGCCGAATATATTGCATGGTATCGTAAATCGCAAGACCGGAGGAGACACTACCACCAGGACTGTTAATGTACACGTTGATATCCTTATCGGGGTCTTCAGATTCAAGGAACAACAGTTGTGCGATTACGAGACTTGCAATGGTATCATCAATAGGGGTCCCGATGAAGACGATGCGTTCCTTCAAAAGTCGCGAGAAGATATCGTAGGCTCGTTCACCGCGACCCGTTTGTTCCACAACCATCGGCACCAATTGATTTACAATACTCGAACTCATTATTCTCTTCCTTTCAGGGTTTGTCTGATATATTCCAATGTTCAATGACTCGGTTCTTCCTTTATTTCTTTCTCCCGGATAATCGCATTCTGTTTCAAGAATGTCACGATCTTGTCGGAAAGCAGACGATCAACAGCGGCACTTGATTTCCGGTAATACTCCAGCAAGCGCTCCTTTTCGATTCCGATACGGGTTGCTTCGTGGGCGGCGAGACTTTCGATTTCCTCGTCTGTTACAGTCAGTTGCTCTGCCCCGGCGATCCGTTCCTTCAAGAGCATCCATTTTGCCTGCCAGATTGCGTACGAACGGCTTTCTTCTCTGAATTTCTTTTCATCAAAATTGTGCGGGAGCTTCCTATCCTTCGATTTGCTCTTTATATCTTCTACGAATGCGTCGAGAAAACCATTTACGAGGGTTTCAGGAGTCTGCACTTCGTGGACTCGGATAATCTCTGCAGCAATCGCATCGCTAACGGCACGGTCGGCCTTCTCTTCCCAATATTTTTCAAGGTCTGTCCGCAGGTTCTTCAGGAACTCACCCGTTGTAGCAACTTTCTCCGACGTAATTTTCTGGATGAATGTATCGTCGAACGTGGGGAGGTTAACCTTTTCAATTTTTGTGACGGTGATTGCAATATGTGTCGAGCGTGTTTCGTTGTCTTGAGTTGAAGTCACTGTTGTTCGGTACGTACCATTGGGCTCTGCATGAGAGAGCGATTCACGGATTTCCTTTGCGAGAGTCTGATCTGAAAGGTAGAACCGTGCATTTGCAGTTTTCTTGCCGACGAGCGGAGAGCCGGTTTCATCAAGCTCTTGCACATCACCCGTAACGATATGTTCAACATCTGTAACCGTACTGACTTCTGTTGTTGTGCTATTGATTCTCCGTAGATGATCAATCTCAGCATTGATTTCCGCGTCGGTGATGACGTGGATCGGTTTTTCAACGGCAATGCCCTTGTATTGCTTCAACTCTATGGAGGGTTTAATTTCGTATTTTATTTTGAACCGGAAGCGCTCGCCTCGTTTGAATTCCATATCCGTCATGGAGGGTCGCCCTATGGGAAGAATATTTTTCTCTGTCATGGCCCTGCGGTAGAACTCGTCCGCGACGGTGTCGAGGGATTCGTGCTCAATTGCTTCGCCGTAGAGTTTCTTCACCATTTCCATCGGGGCTTTGCCCTTGCGGAAACCCCTCAGCTCAACCTTTTGTCTGTACTTCTGATATGCCTGCTCGAACACCGGTTGCAACTCGGCATCCGGAACGTTGATCTCAGCTTCCTGCTCCACACCGGAGAGTGTGTTGATTGTTACTTCCAAAATGAAATTGTCCTTAATGTTGGTGGTACAAGTGGCAGGGCTTTGTTATGTGGGCATAGAGGGACTCGAACCCCCATGGGTTACCCCACTAGATCCTAAGTCTAGCGCGTCTGCCAATTTCGCCATATGCCCAATTATGAATCAAAGATATGTATTTTCTGCGGGAACTTCAAGGAAGTGTGGGTGGAAAACAGTACCGGGTGAATCCCCAACCACATTGCATGTTGTAGAGAACCAAGCGATGTGTCAGGAAAGAGGAAGGAGCAGTCGAATGGTAGTACCCTTGCCAGGCGCGGAGTCAATCTCAATTTTCCCTTTATGATCGTCGATAATTTTTTTGACGATTGACAGGCCGAGTCCGGTTCCGTGTTTCTTACCATAGGTGAAGAACGGTTCAAAAAGGCGCGTTCGTATTTCTTCCGGCACGCCGACGCCAGTATCCGTAAATTCAATCAGCAGGTGGTTGTCGGCCTTTTGGGTGTGCACTGTGAGCGACCCACCGTTTGGCATTGCATCTGCAGCGTTGCCAGCGAGATTGTAGAACACGCGGATCATCTTTTCAGCATCTATTGAGCATTGCCCAAGGTAGTCGAGTTGACGCACGAGGGTGATGTTCCTCTTCACAAGATCGCCTTCAATAAAGCGCAGCGAGTCCTCCAATATCTCGCCCAGTCGATGTGTTTCCCGTTTCATCTCGCTTACGCCGCGTGAAAAATCCAGCACCTCCTGCGTCATCTTCACAAACCGGTCAACTTGATGAATGATTTCTTCCGCCATCTGGGCAAGTTCGGCGCTGCCTGATTTTTTTTGAATAACCTGCGCATACATCCGCAGTGTTCCCATGGGATTCTTGATATCGTGGATAATGGTGCTTGCCATTCTCCCGACCGCTGAGAGTTGCTCGCTACGGACCATTGCATTTGCAAGTCGTGCATTTTCGACAGCTATTGCGGCGTGAACGGAGAGAGCGTCGATAAAGGATTCGTCTTCCGTTGTGAAAGGGCCATCACGTTTGTTCAAGAACTGAAAGACACCCACAATTTTTCCGGCCTTGTCGCGCATCGGCATACAGAGAACGTTGCGTGTCTTGTACCCGCTTTTCTTATCGATCTCCGGATTGAAACGCGGGTCTTGATATGCATCCGGAATGTTGGTGGTTTCTCCCGTGCGCGCAACATATCCTGCGAGACCCTTGCCCATAGGGAGGCGGATCTCCAGCATATTTTTACCTTGAGCGACCTTCGACCACAGCTCTTGATTTGCCTCATCAACCAGATACAACGTTCCCCGGTCCGCGTTAATGCTGTGTGCAGCAGCATCAAGAATAATTCCCAGTAGTTTGTCAATGTCGATAGTTGAATTGACAACCTTGCTCGCTTCAATGAGGGAATTGAGTTTGTCCATCTTGTTTTTTGCGGCGAGATCATTGCGCTCAAGCTCGAGCACGAAGGTCTGATCCATCGTACGGAGCCTGAGAGCAAGATTATGAAGCAGGTTGAAGGTAAACGCCTCGCTGTGTTTGATAAGAACGTTGAAATCGGATGCCTGGAGAGTAACAATTGTGGTGTCTTCCATAGCCTCGGCGCGGGCAGAGCGTGGAAGTCCGTCAATAATAGAAAGCTCCCCGAAAAAGTCGCCTTCGTGCAGGACAGCGAGCAACGACTCGGCACCGTATTTCGTATATTTCTTGATCCGTACTTTTCCTTGTATGATCAAGTAGAGATCACGTCCTCGCGTGAATTCATCAAAAACAATCTCCCCAACGTTGTAGCGACGGACGGAAAGCTTTGAGGCAACAGAGGTGAGACTCTTTCTGTCAACGTTGGTAAAGAGGATGTTTGCCTGGACTGTTTCCAGAACAGACTTGGCGAGGCGTACTCTTCGAACCGGCTTTTTAGGAGGCTTACCGGGCGTTTTTTTTTGAGCGCTCCTTGTCTTCATCCTGGCGGTTTGGTAGATGATAGGTTTGACATCCAGCGAGTATAATAGACAAATGAGCCTCCAGAATCAAGGTATGTTGAGATTCTCAAAAGAGGTTGAGTGAATACGTCTTCGGAAAAGTACAATTCGGCATTTGATTTTATCAAGTAACTTGGTATATTTTTGCGAGATGTTTTAATCACACCTCTCAGCTTTCACATCCTCATATCTCTTCTGAAAAGGTCTTAACAATGGAACTTGAACGCATTCAGGAAGCCCTTCGCGAGCGGAAACTCGGTGGCTGGCTTCTGTGCGATTTCCACAACCGTGATCATCTCGCCTATCGTGTGCTCGGCCTCGACCCGACGAAGATGACGACGCGTCGATGGTTCTACTTCATTCCTTCAAAGGGTGAACCGAGAAGGCTTGTCCATACCGTTGAAAAGGGAAAGCTTGACTCCTTGCAAGGATCGAAACACGTGTTCTTGTCATGGGAACAATTACACGCTTCTCTCAAAAAGATTCTGGGCGGCCCCAAGAGGATTGCAATGCAATACTCTCCGAAGAACAATATACCGTACGTGTCGATGGTGGATGCGGGGATTGTAGAGCTGGTTAGAAGTTTTGGACACAAAGTGGTTTCGTCCGCCGACTTGGTGCAGATGTTTGAGGCAACAATTAGTGAGGAAGGATACAGATCACACAAGGATGCCGGAGTGATTGTTGACAGGATTCGGGCCGAAGCATTTGATCAAATCAGAAACGCTGTAGCGACGCGCAACGGAATGACCGAGCACGATGTGCAGCAGTTCATCATGCGGAGATTTGCGGAGAGTGGTCTTACGACGTCAGACCCACCGATTGTTGGAACCAATGACCATCCGGCCGATCCACATTTTGAATCAACACCCTCCAATGCGCGGCCATTCAAGAGCGGAGACACCGTACTCATTGATCTCTGGGCAAAGAAAAACTTGCCCGGTGCCATCTATTATGATATTACCTGGGTCGGGTTTATCGGCGGCGAGCCGTCACGGAAGTATGTTGAGATTTTTGACGCGGCGCGGCGCGCCCGCAATGCGGCAATCCAATTTGTGAAAGACAAATTCTCAAAGAACCAGCCATGCTTTGGTTGGCAGGTTGATGACGCCTGTCGCGCGGTTGTGAAGAAGACCGGCTTTGCAAAGTACTTTGTGCATCGTACCGGACATTCCATTGGTGAAGAAGTACACGGAAATGGCGTCAACATTGATAATCTTGAAACGAAAGACGAACGGCAGCTTATTCCCGGATGTTGTTTTTCGATTGAACCGGGTATTTACCTCGAAGGAGAGATGGCGGTACGTACCGAGATCAACATGTTCATCCGCCACGATGGCGTGCCTGAAGTGACAGGCGAAATACAGGAAGAATTAGTAAGGATATAGACATTTTGAGGTGACGTGGAAATTCATCACGCAATCATATTCAAGGAGCACTCTTGAGCATATCAGAACGATTGCATGAAATGCGAACCGGGTTTCACCCGACATTCTGGGTGGCGAACGTTTTGGAGTTGTTTGAGCGGTCCGCATTCTACGGCTCGAAGGCCGTTCTCACTGTCTATCTTGCAACAAAAGTTGGTCTTGCAGACGAAGCAGGCTCGCTGGCTGGTCTGTTCTCAGGCGTTATTTTTTCTCTCCCCATTGTTGCGGGAGTGTTCGTTGACCGCTATGGATTTAAGCGAACTCTCGCCTCGTGCTTCGCGTTTTTCTGCATCGGCTATTTTCTTATTGGCCTGGCCGGACTTGAGTTCGGACAAGGGATTGTTGGTGTCATCGGAAAGAAGCCGTATGTCATTGCAGTGTTGTTGCTCACTGCAGTCGGAGGATCCCTCATAAAACCATGCATCGTCGGGACAGTAGCTAAAACAGCGAAACCCGATGTAAAGTCCCTTGGCTTTTCCATCTATTACACGCTGGTCAATATCGGCGGAGCTGTAGGGCCAATTCTCGCTTTACAGGTTCGCGAAAACCTCGGCATCGAATATGTGCTTGTGATGTCTTCGTTTACTTCACTTCTGTTGCTTATTGGTACGTTGTTGTTCTTTAAAGAACCGGAATATCATGATGGTAGCGCAACGACAAAGTCGTCATTTGCGAAGGTGTTCGGGGATATGCTGCTGGTGTTTCGTAACGGTCGCTTCATAAGTTTTCTTGTTATTTTTTCCGGGTTTTGGATCATGTTCTGGCAGATATTCTATTCTTTTCCATTTTATGTTACGAAAGTTTTGAATTTCCCACAATTTGAAATTCTTGAGACGGTTGATGCCTGGACGATCATCATCGTCAGTGTTCCAATTACTGCGTTAGTGAAGAAGTGGAGTCCGATCATGGGCATGACGCTGGGGTTTATGATTGCAAGTTGCTCGTGGCTGGTGATAGCATCCTCTCCGACAGTTACGGCCGCAGTGATAGCGATGGCATTGTTTGCCATCGGTGAAGCAACTCAAGCGCCAAGATTCTACGAATATGTGAGTTCGCTTGCGCCGAAAGAACAGGTTGGCACGTTCATGGGTTTCGCATTTCTACCTGTTGCCATCGGATCGTTTGCAGCGGGCCCAATTTCAGATTGGCTTCGCAAATCGTATCTTACTGAACCGATGAACCCTTCAATGATGTGGTATGTTCTGGCAGCAATCGGATTTGGGTCAACGCTGTTAATGGTTCTTTATAATCAGGTTTTTGCAAGAAGAAGTGAGAATCACATATCTTGAGTCACTCCCTTTTTCCGATTATCATTTTTTGATGGCCATATTTTGATTACTTCAATTGGATAATTCATTCCATGCGTGGTCAGGCGCACAATCCTAAGGCTGTTACGTTGTACATTGCATTAGGACATTTCCCCCGCACCATTTCCACGCAATGAATCCTGTACGTACCCCGAACGACCCGCACTGAGAGTGGAGGACTGAAATGAGCAAACTGAAGGTGAAACTGATTCCCGGCAAGGAATATTTGTTCACACACAAACGAAAGCCTACGTTCCGTGCTCTTTACTGGGGTATAGTGCGAGCACCAGCCACGGACACAGAAGACGAATACTATTTCAAGTGTGAAGTCGGCTCACTACCATCCGACGAAAGAAGAACGATAAACATTCGCCCTTCACTTATTACGATTGTCCAGGATGTGCCGCAACACGCTTCACCGACGCAAATGACGCGTTCAAGTCTTCGGACTTCAATTGATAGTAACTCAGGAGAAGAAAGGGTGCGAAGGTACTATCAACACGTCAAGTCTTTTTTCAGAAGTCTCAGAAAATAGATAGTTTTGACCATTAGTTTCACAACAACGATTTCAGGCTTTACGCCCGCCTCCGTTAGCAATTCAGTCGTAGATTATCTTTGCGATACTACCAACCATTAGTACCATCATTTTGTTTTGATTTTTTTGCTTGACTTTTTGTTAGATATCTATAAATTATGATTTAGGGAGACCTAAAACATAACGATGCGTAACGATGTCCAACCGTAGCACCGAAGACTACATCAAAAGTATTTACAAATTGCAGCGTGAAGGTGAGAAAGTAACTACCTCTGCCCTGGCTGCGATGCTTCAACTTTCAGATCCCTCGATCACGGATATGATCAAGAAACTTTCAGAGAAGGGGCACGTTCGCTATGCGCCGTATAAGGGAGTGGAACTTACGGCATCCGGTCGTCGGATGGCGTTGAAGATTGTACGACGGCATCGGCTGTGGGAGATGTTCCTTGTGCGCTTTCTTAATTTCTCATGGGATAAGATCCACGATGAAGCGGAACGTCTTGAGCATGTCACGTCGGAGGAGCTTGAGCGCAAACTGGATAGCGCGCTGGGTTTCCCTGCTATCGATCCGCATGGGGATCCCATACCAACGGCTGATGGCATTCTTAAGCAGGCTGAATATGCCGCCCTTTCGGAATGCAGCACGGGAGACCTTGTACGAGTGTTACGCGTGAGCGACGAAGATGCGGAAATTCTCCAGCATGCAACGAAATTGGGAGTGGGACTGAATGTAAAGATCAGGATAAAAGAAAAACTCAACGTTGACGGCTCAATGCTTGTGAAGGTTGGAACGAAACAGCAGTTCATCAGTCAACGCGTGTCTGAAGCCATCTTTGTCGAGCGTGTGTAAGAGAAGATGAAATGAAAGTAAATGTTGAACAATCAACGGTATCACTGTCTGAGGTGCATCGGAGCGTTACGATCCCGACCGGATTGTTCAAAAGGCTCTTTGCGTTTGCGGGACCTGCCTATCTCGTAAGCGTAGGCTATATGGATCCGGGCAACTGGGCGACCGACCTTGAAGGTGGGGCGCGGTTCGGCTATCAGCTCTTGTGGGTGCTGGTGATGTCGAATTTGATGGCAATTCTTCTCCAAACGCTTTCTGCACGCATGGGCATAGCGGCCGGACGCGATCTGGCTCAAGCATGCCGCGAGAGTTATCCCAGACCTGTTGGGTATGTACTCTGGGCTCTGTGCGAAATTGCAATTGCTGCGTGCGACCTTGCGGAAGTACTCGGTACTGCAATCGGGCTCAATCTTCTCTTCAAAGTCCCCCTGCTTTTCGGCGTCATCATCACTGGCTTTGACACGATGATTTTTCTCGTCATCCAACAGTTCGGCATCCGTAAGATGGAGGCCTTCATCATCATGCTGGTGTCGACCATTGGAGTCTGTTTTGGCATTGAATTGTTTCTTTCGAAGCCAAACCTTGGGGAGATTACAACAGGCCTGGTGCCACGTCTAAGCTCGGAAAGTCTCTATGTTGCCATTGGTATTCTCGGTGCAACGGTAATGCCACATAATCTCTACTTGCATTCTGCGCTCGTGCAAACCCGTTCTGTGGAACAAACAACAGAGGGTAAAAAGCTCGCGTGCAAGTACAACTTGATTGACACCGCCGTGGCATTGAATGCCGCATTGTTTGTGAACGCCGCTATACTTATCGTAGCGGTGGCGACTTTTTTCAAAAACGGCGTTGTGGTGACAGAGATTCAGCAGGCTCATGAATTACTCACGCCGTTACTGGGCACAACGCTCGCGAGCACTGCATTCGCCGTTGCCTTGCTTTCTGCGGGCCAAAGTTCGACGCTTACAGGCACCCTTGCTGGGCAAATTGTCATGGAGGGATTTCTCCAGTTCAAGATGCGTCCGTGGCTACGACGGCTCATCACCCGTTTCATTGCGATCATCCCGGCAGTGATTGTCATTTCGTTGAAGGGAGACCAGGGTTCATATAGCTTGTTGATACTCAGTCAGGTGATCTTAAGTATGCAACTTCCCTTTGCTGTCATTCCACTCATTCAATACACAAGCGACAAGGGAACTATGGGAGAATTTGCCAACAAAACATGGGTGAGATTTCTTGCGTGGGTGGCTGCTATCATTATTGTTGGGCTGAACGCGAAGCTTGTTGTCGACTGGATTGTGGAATTGATTGCTGCGTCCAATGGCGCACTCTGGCCGTGGCTGACGGTTGTGCCGATTGCGGCCGGCTGTGTTCTGCTTCTTATGTACATTGCACTGCCGAAATCATTACGACGCCGGAAAGAAGTTGCCCGCAAATTGCCGTCAACACTTGATCTTTTCGAACAAACGTATTCGAGGATTGGTGTTGCACTTGACTATGGTGAGAAGGATGCCAAAGTCCTTTCGCACGCACTCTCAACTGCGAAGCGAAACCAGGCGTCGGTCTTCCTGTTCCACGTTGTTGAAGGCGTGAGCGGACAGTTGTTTGGTCGTGAAGCGTACGACGATGAAGCACGGGAGGATAAAGAACATCTTGAAGCAATTGCAACGAAGCTACGCAAGGAGGGGATAGAAGCACAG
>JBGPGQ010000087.1:0-10450 GCA_041483995.1 Bacteroidota bacterium | reverse complement strand
ACCGACAAGACATTTTTCGCACCCTTCAACACCCAAGTAACGACAAAAACCAAGCTAACGACTGTTATCGAAAAGTGCTCCAAACTTCTGCAATACCATCCCGATTCAAAATTGGTCGATGATGCATTGATCATGATAGGGAAGTCATACTACTATCAAGACGATAATCAACAGGCCGAAAGAAAGTTCAAAGAGCTGCTGGAAAAGTACCCCGAGAGTTCACTTGTGTTTGAAGCAAGATAACTTCTGGCTCAAGCGTATTACCGGATGAGAGACAAGCAAGCAGCGGTCAAAACCGCCAAAGATCTCGTCGACGCGGCAACCGAAAATGACGAACCCAAATTTGTTGCGCACGGATCGCTGCTTCTGGCCCAGGTCGAACTTGACGATAAGAACTACTCAGAGGCAACGAAGTATTTTCAGGTTGCAGCAGAGAAGGGAGACACTCCCGACTATCAATCTGCGGCCTATTTGAAGTTGGCAGAACTGTATGTTCAGCAATCGGATTTTGAAAAGGCTATTTTGGCATATGATCGGATTGAAGAACTCGGCGCGAATTATGTTGGGGTATACCGGGCGCAAATTGGCAGGGCACGAATGCTCTCAAAACTTGGCAAACATGAAGCCAGTCAAAGCCTCCTGCAGGAACTTCTCTCGAACACGAACTACAAAGAGTTTTACGGGGAAATCGAATTAGAGCTTGCAAATGTCTACGCCGATATGGGCGATTACCCTTCTGCCCTGGCGCAATATCAGTATGTCGATACAACATACGCCCATACGGAAGCTTCCGCCAACAGTTACTTTCAGCAGGGTATCGTGTATGAAACAAAGTTGTTCCAATATGATTCGGCTCAGACTGCGTATAACAAGGGGAAAGCCGAATTTCCCCAAGCAGCAATAACTTCTTTTCTTGTACGACGCAGTGACTACATGAACAAGTACAGATCATTCAAGAAGGACATTGCAAAGTACGACAGCATAAAGATTGCAATTCTTACCCCTCCCGAAACACTTGCAGTACATATTGACAGCACTATTGCACATATCGACAGCAGTAGAAGAGATTCGTCGTCAATTGTGTCGGGAACCAAATCTGATAGTGTACGAGTGAAAGTACCACAACCGCCATCAATTTCTCTTGATACGATAGACGCCCGACTTGCGTTTAACAAAACAGAGTTGGGCGGACTTTTTTACTCCGTTCTTGGCAAAGTTGATTCTGCGGAATTCTGGTACAAGAGGCTCTTGATCGATCATCCAAACAGCATGTATGTGCCGCGGGCATTGTTCACGTTAGCTCAACTCTACAGCCAGGATTCATCCAAGTCAAATCCCGTTGTTGATTCTCTCTACAGGGAAATCATTTCTCGATTTCCTGAATCTGAATTTGCTGAGGAGTCAAAACGATTGTTGGGACTTCCACCGACAGAACGGATTCCGGATAAAGCAGAAGGTTTGTACGCGAGTGGTGAACGCCTGATTGCATCGGGTTCCAAACTTGCAGCAGTCGATACATTTGGTTTGCTCGTGAAAATGTATCCCAATTCAACCTTTGCCTCAAAAGCACAATATGCGATCGGATGGCTGTACGAACAAGACGCTTCTCTCTCTGACAGCGCAGTCTCGAATTATCAGCGACTTGTGGATCTTTTCCCGAACTCACAATATGCTTCTCTTGTGAAACCCAGGCTTGCCGAGGTAGAACAACAAAAGCAGGCTGCAAGGCAGGCAATCCGGGCGGATTCGGCTGCGCGCGCTGACTCCATATCGCACCAGAAGGAAGCAAAGCCACCGTTGGAAAAAAACAAGGACGGCAATCAGGAAGAGCCAGCCAAAACTGTGCACGCCGACTCCACATCGCAACTGAAGGAAGCAAAGCCGCCGTTAGAAAAAAACAAGGAAAGCAATCAGGAACAGCCGGTCAAGAAAGAGGAAGATTCATCGGCTGTTTCTCCGAGAGTCCCTGAGGTCGATCCTATAGAAAAACCAAAGCAACCATGATTCACGCTTTCTGTACGGTGCTTGACGTCCATTCAGTGGCCCAGAATATCTTTGTCCTCGCTTTCTCATCCGATACAATCAGCGCAACAGTACTACCCGGGCAGTTTGTCAGCATACGCACGGATGAAAGCACCACGCCACTTCTGCGACGTCCTTTCAGCGTGTATCGCACCAAGGGAGAGAGGGTGGAGATCATCTTTAATGTTATTGGCAAGGGGACTGCAAGTCTTAGCAGGAAACACGCTGGAGATTTGATAGACATTATAGGTCCGCTCGGCGTTCCATTCAACCTTTTTTCAGAAGACTACGATACTGCGCTATTGATGGGTGGTGGTCTTGGTGTCGCCCCACTTCCAATTACAACTGAAAGATTACTTCATGCAGGGAAATCGGTTGTAACATTTCTCGGATCAAGAACCGCCGCTCACCTTGTGGAAACACATTTGACAAATCTTCATGTTGCGACTGATGACGGCAGCAAGGGGTTCCGCGGCAATGTTGTAGAATTGATGCAGAATGTGCTTGACGACAAGAGGTTTCAAAAACCCAAGTTCTTTGTCTGCGGCCCGACGGCAATGTTGCGCGCCGCCGCAAACGTTGCTATAGCCAGGAGTATCGCATGTGAGGTGTCTCTCGAGGGTCCCATGGGATGCGGGTTTGGAATATGTCAGGGATGTCCCGTTGAATTGCTTCATGGGGAAAGAAAGTTCGTGTTGATGTGTAAGGATGGACCAACATTTGACGTTCGGAGGATTGTAATCTGAGTATGATCAAGACATCATTCCATCTTGCGGGAATTGAATTGAAAAACCGTGTGCTTGTTGCATCCGGGACGTATGGCTATGGCGATGACTGTTTGGACCTGGCCAATGTGAATCGATTGGGTGGCATCATCACCAAGTCACTCTCATTGAAACCACGGGATGGAAATCCTCCGACAAGAATAGTCGAAACTCCCAGCGGCATGCTCAACTCTATCGGTCTTGCCAATATCGGCGTGAGAAAATTCATCGCTGACAAGTTGCCGTTCCTGAAGACTGTGAAGACCGCCGTTATTGCAAACATTGCTGCAAGCACTATTGATGAATACTGTGAAGTATTGGATCTACTCGAACCCGAGGATGCTGTTGATGCGTATGAGATCAATGTCTCGTGTCCAAATGTGAAGGAGGGGGGACTTAGCTTTGGGACAAATTGCGAACTCACTGCCGAGATTACGCGCCGGCTGCGGACGCGGACTCGCAAGCCTCTGATCTTGAAATTGACACCAAACGTAACCCATATTTCGGAGTTCGCGCGTGCAGTTGAAGGTGCAGGGGCGGACGCAATTTCTGTCATCAATACCGTGATCGGTATGGCGGTCGATGCAAAAACTCGTAGGCCAGTATTGTCAACAATAACCGGCGGGCTTTCGGGTCCTGCGATTAAACCAATTGCGCTTGCAAAAGTCTATGAAACATCGCGCGCTGTGAAAATACCAGTTCTCGGCATCGGAGGAATCATGAACGCCACAGACGCCATCGAGTTTCTGATTGCAGGAGCAAGCGCCGTGCAAGTGGGGACAGCAAACTTCATCGACCCTGCGACCGGCCAACATATTGCCGATGGCATACAGCAGTTTTGCGAACAACAACACATCAGTGATGTCGCATCGCTGGTTGGGAGTCTTGATGCATCATCAGATGTTTCCGTCATTCATAGTTGGTTGTAACTACGCTCATCTCCATTGTTTGTATCTCCGGTGAAATCTTACACGCACACCCTTCGCTATCTGTACGGTCTTCAACATCGCGGAATGAAGTTTGGGTTACACAACACCAGAACTATCCTCAAATCTCTCGGCAATCCTGAGAGACAATTTCCATCCATTCATATCGCCGGGACCAATGGCAAGGGTTCCACTGCTTCGTTTCTTGCTTCTCTGGCGATGGAAAGTGGATTGAAAACGGCTCTGTACACTTCTCCCCACCTTCTCCGCTTCACAGAGCGAATTCGCATCAACGGCATCGAGATCCCGGAGAAGAGGTTGATAGAGTATGTCGAACGCATGCATGAGATTATTGAGTCTGTCCATGCGACATTTTTCGAAGCAACTACGTGCGTCGCGTTTCAATACTTTGCCGATCAAAACGTTGATCTTGCAATAGTTGAGACGGGACTTGGCGGCAGACTCGATGCTACCAACGTGATTAAACCACTGATCAGCGTGATCACGAATGTCTCCATTGACCACGAGGAGTATTTGGGTCATACCCTTTCAACAATTGCCAGGGAAAAAGCGGGGATCATCAAGCCTGGCATCCCTTGCGTCACAAGTTCCACGGACAGAGTTGTTGTGCAAACACTGCGGGCTATTGCCCGAAAAAAACGGTCACCATTCTTTGAAGCAAAGCGAGTAACGGCTGCGAATGTGAACGAACGAGGAATCAACAATACGGAAGTCAGTTTGTCCACAACGCGTCTTCGTAATATCACGGCGCGCCTTGGCATCAACGGTCTTCATCAGACATCAAATGCCCGTTTGGCAGTTTCATGCCTTCATGTCTTACATAGGAACCCCGTTGCTCCACGACCATTAAAGCGGATTAGTCGCGCCGCGATCATACGAGGACTCGAACGCGTATCAGAGAATACTGGTCTTCGCGGGCGCCTTGAAACAATTAAGGGAAAGAAACGTCTCATTCTTGACGTCGCCCATAATCTTGATGCGATACGCAAGCTTGTTTCTGCATTGGAGTCAAGGTACCGATACAAGCTCGTTGTTGTATTTGGAGTCATGAAGGACAAGGAGTATTCTCGAATGCTTGGGGAACTTTCCCGCCTGGCGATGGTTGTAGTTGCAGTTGCACCGGCAACGTCTCGCGCTCTAAAGGGACGATTACTTTGTGAAGAACTGGAACGACAGGGGATCCCCTTTGTTTCCGGAGGGGCTGTTTCGAAAGGAATTCAAATCGCAAGAAAACTGGCTGGCCGCCGACGGAACGTTCTTGTTACCGGGTCACATTATGTTGTTGGGGAAGCCCTTGAGAGTGTTTCCACAAAAAAGCTTGACAATAGGCGGTGAATCGTGTATATTTTGTCGTACAAAGAGGAATAAGCGAGACATCTCTAGATTCACCACCTGTTCGAAACTCATCATCAGTCATTCTTAGGTTCCATCCAATAATTCTTCAACTGTCTTATCACTCCGAGCGTGTTACTTTTCATTGTTCTCAAAGATAAGGCCAGTTAAAGATTCACTATTGTCACGTTAAAAAAGGGTGTGTCTTCCATGGGTATGGATATAGCGGAGCTCAAATCCAAAAAGATTGCAGAGCTCAATCAGATCGCAAAGGATCTCAACATTGCCGGGTACAGCGATCTTCGTAAACAAGAACTCATCTTCAAAATTCTTGAAGCGCAAACCGAGCAGGGTGGCCTGACCTTCAGCAAGGGTGTGTTGGAAGTGTTGCCGGACGGTTATGGCTTTTTGCGGTCAGTGGATTACAACTATTTGCCATCGCCCGATGATATTTATGTTTCCCCTTCACAGATAAAAAAATTCAATCTCAGAACCGGGGATACAGTCAGCGGGCAAGTGAGGCCTCCCAAAGAAGGTGAACGGTTCTTCGCTCTCTTGCGCGTTGAGGCGGTGAATGATGAAAACCCGGAAACGATACGCGAACGTGTGTTGTTCGATAACCTTACACCACTCTATCCTAATGTCACGTTACGCCTCGAAACAGCGCCGGGCGAGTATTCCATGCGCATCATGGATCTGTTGACGCCCATTGGCAAGGGACAGCGTGGAATGATTGTGTCACCGCCGAAGGCTGGAAAAACAATCCTGCTGCAAAAGATAGCCAACAGCATTTCTCGTAACCATCCTGAAGTAAAACTGATCGTTCTTTTGATTGATGAAAGACCCGAGGAAGTTACTGATATGGAACGTTCAGTGAATGCCGAAGTTGTCAGTTCCACCTTTGATGAACCACCTGAACGTCACGTTCAAGTTTCCGATATGGTTTTGGAAAAGGCAAAACGGCTGGTCGAAGCGAAGAGGGATGTTGTCGTTCTTCTTGACAGCATAACCCGTCTTGCACGCGCACACAATACGGTTGTACCTCATTCGGGAAAGATTCTTTCGGGTGGTGTCGATGCAAACGCACTCCACAAACCAAAACGGTTTTTTGGCGCTGCTCGTAACATCGAAGAGGGTGGGAGTTTGACCATTGTCGCTACGGCGTTGGTGGAAACCGGAAGTCGCATGGATGAAGTTATTTTTGAAGAATTTAAGGGAACCGGCAATATGGAAATCGTGCTTGACCGCAAATTGAGCGACAAGCGTATTTTCCCTGCCATGGACGTCAACCGGTCCGGCACGCGTAAAGAAGAGCTGCTGATGGATGCGGATGATCTCAATCGTGTGTGGGTACTTCGAAAACTCTTGACGGAGTTCAATACTGTTGACGCGATGGAATTTATGATGGAAAAGATGAGAGGCACCAAATCGAACAAGGAATTCTTGAAGTCGATGAACAGCTGACAAGATTTTCTTTGTAGTCGGTTGTCATGATGCCCACCACCTGCAGTACTTTTCTAATGCGCAAAACAATGATCTTCTTGCGTTTTAGAACATATTCTCGTACCATTTCCTTCAGCATGTCTTGCCTCATTGATTATTCATCTGGATACAGTTCATGAATGATGTAGTTATTGTGAGTGCTTGCAGAACTCCGATTGGCAGCTTTCGTGGCACCTTGAGTTCAATTTCTGCACCCCGCCTTGGCGCGCTTGCAATTCGCGAAGCACTGAACCGCGCAACGGTAAAGAATGAAGATGTTAACGAAGTTATCATGGGCAATGTGGTATCTGCAGGAGTCGGCCAGGCGCCCGCCAGGCAGGCCGCAATATTTGCTGGTCTACCCACATCCGTGGAATGTTTGACAATCAACAAAGTCTGTGGCTCTGGTCTGAAGTCAGTAATGCTGGCTTCGCAGGCGATCATGCTTGATGATGCTGATACAATCGTTGCTGGCGGAATGGAGAGTATGTCCAATGCGCCATATCTTCTTGAGAAAGCGCGTAACGGCTACAAGATGGGCAATGCGGAACTCGTCGATTCGCTTATCAAGGATGGTCTGCTCGATGTGTACAATAATTTTCTCATGGGCGAGGCGGCTGAGGTTTGTGCCAGAGAATGTCATGTGCCTCGCGAAGCACAGGATGAATTTGCAATTCTGAGCTACCGACGTGCGCAGGAATCTCAGCGTGCAGGTAGATTCACGAAGGAAATTGTTGGTGTTGAAGTGACCGGAAGTAAGGGCGTCACAGGAATAATTTTGGAAGATGAAGACCCCACAAAGACCGATTTTACAAAAATTCCAAAACTGAAACCTGCCTTCAACAGAGAGGGTACAGTCACAGCTGCGAATGCCTCAAAAATCAGTGATGGTGCAGCAGCGCTGGTCGTAATGTCAGCAGAGAAGGCAAGAAAACTCGGGATAAAACCGATTGCTCGTGTAGTGGGGCAAGCCTCATTCGCAAAAGATCCTTCATGGTTTACGACTGCCCCAGCGGACGTCATTCCAAAAGTGTTGAAGCGGACACATCTCTCGATCAAAGATATTGACCTCTTTGAGATCAATGAGGCATTTGCCGTTGTTACACTTGCCGTCAACAAGATACTCGGCATTGATGTTGAGAGAGTAAATGTCAATGGCGGTGCAATTGCACTGGGACATCCTCTGGGAGCCAGTGGTACAAGAATTCTTGTGACGTTATTGCATGCATTGGAACAACGCAACGTGAAGCGAGGACTTGCCGCAATCTGCATCGGCGGAGGAGAAGCCAGTGCTGTTATCGTTGAACGAATTACGTAATTCCGGAGCCTCACTCGGTGGACATAAAAACCGTTACAGTGATCGGTGCGGGGACCATGGGCAACGGCATAGCCCATGTGTGCGCTCAATATGGTTTTCATGTAATATTGAATGACATCAAGCAGGAGTTCATAGATCGGGGCACGGCCGCGATAACGACCAACCTGGAACGACAGCTAAAAAAGGGGTCGCTCAGTGAGCAAACAAAAAAAGAAACCCTTTCCCGTATTCGCACATCGACTGACCTTGCACAATCTGCGATAGATTCCGATATCATCATCGAGGCTGCTACCGAAAATCAGAAGATCAAGAACGAGATCTTCATGAAACTTGACGCAGCGGCCAAACCGCATGCGATCCTCGCGTCGAATACTTCCTCAATTTCAATTACGGAAATCGCAGCAGTCACCAAACGACCCGGGAATGTGATTGGTATGCACTTCATGAATCCGGTTCCAGTCATGAAGCTTGTCGAGGTAATACGCGGGTATGCCACCTCAGACGAAACATATGCAACTGTAAAGAACCTGGCTGAGAAACTCGAGAAAGTGCCGGTTGAAGTCAACGACTACCCCGGGTTTGTGTCGAACCGGGTTCTCTTGCCCATGATCAATGAAGCGATCTATTGTGTGATGGAAGGTGTTGCCACTGCGGAATCAATTGATACTGTCATGAAACTGGGAATGAACCATCCCATGGGCCCACTCACCTTGGCCGATTTCATAGGTCTTGATGTTTGCCTTTCCATTATGAACGTTCTTCATGAAGGACTTGGGGACTCGAAATACAGACCCTGCCCACTCTTGAAGAAGATGGTTGCTGCCGGTCATTTGGGCAGAAAGACTGGACGTGGTTTTTATGAGTACGCCAAAGCATAGTCGCTCCCAAGGAACCCCCATCATATGAATTTCGAATATACCGAAACTCAACAACTCATCCGCGAAACCGCAAGAAAGTTCGCGGAGGAGCGGTTGGCTCCAAGTTCCATTGAGCGGGACGAGAAAGAGGAATTCCCATACGAAGCTGTGAAGGCAATGGGTGAATTGGGGTTCATGGGCATGATGGTTCCGGAAGAATGGGGCGGCAGCGGTTTGGATACAATCAGTTATGTTATTGCCATGGAAGAAATTTCCCGTGTGGATGCTTCCGCGGGCGTGATAATGTCAGTAAACAACTCATTGGTGTGTTACGGAATCAATCAATATGGAAGCGCGGAACAAAAAAAACGATACCTTCACGATCTTGCGTCTGGCAAGAAACTAGGCGCGTTTGCACTTTCTGAGCCAGAGGCGGGCAGCGATGCGTCGAACCAACGCACATTTGCAACGCGGGATGGGAATTCGTACCTGTTGAACGGTACCAAGAATTGGATTACCAATGGTTCAACCGCTGACGTTGTCCTTGTAATGGCAACGACCGATAAAACGAAAGGCGCCAAGGGAATCAGCACATTCATCGTCGAGAAAGGAATGCCGGGCTTTTCAGTTGCCAAAAAAGAGAAAAAGCTGGGCATCAGAAGCTCGGATACGGTTTCTCTTTCATTCCAGGACTGTCGCGTTCCAATTGAGAATCGAATTGGAGAGGAGAGTGCCGGCTTCGCATTTGCCATGAAGACATTGGAGGGTGGAAGAATTGGTATCGCGGCACAGGCGCTTGGTATCGCGCAAGCATGCCTGGATGCGTCCATCAACTATGCAAAGCAACGTAAGGCATTCGATCGGCCTATTGCTGAACTGCAGGCGATCCAGTTCAAGATTGCGGATATGTCTACGAATGTTGCTGCGGCAAGGATGCTTATCCTCCATGCTTCGAAGTTGAAGGAGAAAGGGAAGCCCTTTGGCCGCGAAGCTGCAATGGCGAAACTTTTTGCTTCGAAGATTGCTGTGCAAGCAGCTCTTGAGGCGATACAGATCCACGGAGGGTACGGCTATGTTCGTGAATATCTGGTCGAGCGGTATCTACGAGATGCCAAGATCACTGAAATTTATGAGGGGACATCGGAAATCCAGCGGGTTGTTATTGCAAGGTCATTACTAAAATAGATTTATTTTTTTCATCACAACAAACTAAAAGAGGAGCAGAAATGGGAAAAAGAATCATTGGCATGTTTCTGAGTATGGTATTTCTCTTGTCCGTTGGCATGACATCCACACATGCCCAGGTCAAATGGTTGGTTGGCGGCAACATGGGGCTTGTAATTGCAACAGGAGGTGGCGGCAGTGGTGCTGCTTTTACGTTTGGTCCGATGGCTGAAGTCTTGTTGAATAAGGGCGTTGCCATCGGTACTGAGTTTGACATCACAACAGCAACAGGGACGCCAATTACATGGGGGACCTATTTCAAATACTACTTCACGATTCCTGGCTCTGGGATCAAACCGTATGCTGACGCAGGCTTTGGTCTTGTCTTTATAACTGGTGGACCATTTGTAGAAATTCCCTTTGGGGGCGGAGCGAATTTTCCTGTTGCAAAGAACCTTTACATTTCTGCTGATTTACAGCTTGGCCCTGAATTTGTCAGTGTCCTTAAACAAAGCACAACACTCTTCGTAATTATCATAAGACCGGGGATTCGATATGAGTTTT
>JBGPGQ010000086.1:0-10521 GCA_041483995.1 Bacteroidota bacterium | reverse complement strand
TCGGGTTTCGACTTGGTGATCTCATCGAAACTCGCCACGGACATCCATCGCGTGCCCGGTGTGGTAGGTTTTAGTTTTCTAATTGCCATGATAGTATTCTCTTCTTACACGTTCTGGAAGAATTCGATCTTCTCACCCTCTTTCAGTCTGACAATCGCTTTTTTCCACTCGGGTGTACGACCGGCAAAGCGACCTTTTCGTGTCATCTGAGATTTCGATTTACCTTTGTGTCTGCTTGTTCGAACGTTCACAACTGTAACGTTGAATTTTTTTTCCACTGCTTTTGCGATTGAAATTTTGTTCGCATCGCGGTCGACTTCAAAAGCGTAGTGACCTTTTTCCTGCATGGCCGTCATTTTTTCAGTAACAATGGGGCGCTTCAATATTCCAATCATAACACCTTACCGTTGGCTAATTCTTGAACGTGTTGTGTAACACCTCAACCGCACTCTTCTGCAGGAGGAGCACTTGATTGTTCACCAGATCGTATGTCGATGCCTTGTCGGCTACCAGAACATGCAGACGGGGAAGATTGCGACCCGACCTGACAACATTTGCGTCTCCCTTCGGAACAAGTAAGAGTGTTTTTGACACATCAAGCTGCAATGCCTTCAGGATAGAAGCCATGTCTTTTGTCTTGGGAGCGCTGAAAGAGAAATCTTCAACAATCTTAATCTGGCCTTCTTTCGCTTTGTGCGAAAGAGCGGACTTGCGCGCAAGCCGCTTGAATTGCGCAGAAAGTGTGTTTGTGTACGATCGGGGTTTCGGACCGAAGATCGAGCCGCCACCCACCATAACTGGAGAACGGGATGACCCCTGACGAGCCTGACCCGTACCTTTCTGTTTGAATGGCTTCTTGCCGCCGCCGCGCACTTCCTCACGGGTCTTCACCTTCGAAGTACCCTGTCGCTGGTTATCAAGATACACGCGTACTGCGCGGTAGATCGCATGGTTATTCGGTTCAATTCCAAAGATGTCAGGTGAAAGCTTTACCATCTCACCCGTCTTGGTGCCGTCCTTTTTGTATACTTCCAATTCCATAGTTGTCATCTCTAAGATGATTGTACTACACTCTTATGAATTTCAAGGTAGCCATTGATTGCGCCGGGTACCGAGCCCTTAACGAGTAAGAGATTCGAATCCGGAATAATCCCAACTACCTTCAGGTTCCGAACAGTGACCTGCTCTCCACCCATTCTTCCTGCCATACGCATGCCTTTGAAAACGCGAGACGGGTGCGAAGAGGACCCGATTGAACCCGGAGCTCTCTCTCGGTCGCTCTGACCATGCGTTCTAAATCCACCTCCAAAATGGTGCCGCTTTACAACGCCCTGAAAACCGCGCCCCTTGGACGTCCCTATAATAGAAACGACGTCCCCTTTGGCAAAAACTTTGTCGACCTTGATTTCCTGCCCTGGCTGTATCTCAGATACACCATTGCCGCGAAATTCGCGAACAATCCGAGTCGGCTTTACACCCGCCTTTGCAAAGTGACCACGCAAAGGTTTGTTCACAAGCCTTTCCATTTTCTCGTTGAAACCGAGCTGAACGGCCTCGTACCCGTCATGTTCCTTAGTCTTAATTTGAGTCACAAAACAGGGTCCCGCTTCGATAACCGTACAGGGAATTACCTGACCGGCTTCATCAAAGACGCTCGTCATTCCAATCTTCTTGCCTAATAGTCCTGTCATACTGGTATCCGTGGAAAATAAATCCCTAAAACGGTGCAAGTGCCGGCACTGTCATTACCCAACGAGCATACAGCTCGTCGTCATTCACTTGTAGTGTTATATGATCGGGTTACACTTTGATCTCGACGTCGACCCCCGCGGGCAAATCAAGCTTCATCAGGGAATCAACAGTCTTGTTTGTCGAGTTGAGAATATCGATCAGGCGTTTGTGTGCACGCGTCTCGAATTGCTCCCTCGACTTCTTGTCAACATGAGGCGAACGAAGCACAGTATACACCGTACGCTTCGTGGGTAACGGAATCGGGCCAGAGACCACAGCGCCTGTAGACTTCACAGTCTTGATGATCTTTTCCGCAGACTTGTCAATCAGGTTGTGATCGTACGACTTCAGCTTTATTCGAATCTTTTGGCCGGCCACGTTTAGAGAACTCCGATCAATTGGTTTCCTTACTCAGTAATTTTTGCCACGACGCCGGCGCCAACCGTATGGCCGCCTTCGCGAATAGCAAAGCGAAGACCTTCTTCCATTGCAATATTTGAGATGAGTTCAATGTTCATGCCATCGATATTATCGCCAGGCATAATCATCTCTGTTCCCGAAGGAAGCGTCGCGACGCCAGTGACGTCGGTCGTTCTAAAATAAAACTGCGGACGATACCCGGTGAAAAACGGGGTATGGCGGCCACCTTCCTCTTTCTTCAACACATACACTTGAGCGATAAATTTTTTGTGCGGGGTTATCGAGCCTGGTTTAGCAACCACCATGCCCCTTTCAAGATCATTCTTCTCTACACCGCGGAGAAGGAGACCGGCATTGTCGCCAGCACGCACTTCATCCAACTCCTTACGAAACATTTCCGCACCTGTGATCACTGTTTTCAACTGGGCGCCGAGCCCAATCACTTCAACTTCATCACCCACTTTTGCCTTGCCTCGCTCGACACGTCCGGTTCCCACTGTCCCTCGACCTGTGATCGAGAAAACATCTTCAATGGGCATCAGAAATGGCTTGTCGACATCACGCTGAGGAACTGGGATGTAGCTATCAACAGCATCCATCAACTCCATTATGCACTTGAACGCCGGATCATCTCCCTTGGAATCGGGCCTGAGAGCAGCCTCCATTGCTTTGAGGGCACTTCCACGAATAATTGGAATTTCGTCTCCAGGGAATTCATACTTCTTTAAAAGATCACGAAGTTCCAGCTCCACCAGATCAAGTAATTCCGGATCATCCACTGCATCTACCTTGTTCATGAAGACAACGATTTTGGGCACACCAACCTGGCGTGCAAGAAGAATATGCTCTCTCGTTTGCGGCATAGGGCCGTCAGTTGCAGCAACAACGAGAATTGCGCCATCCATCTGTGCAGCACCCGTGATCATGTTCTTGACATAGTCGGCATGACCTGGACAATCGACATGCGCATAATGTCGTTTCTCCGTCGAATATTCAACGTGAGCAGTCGCGATCGTGATACCACGCTCTCGTTCTTCTGGCGCATTATCAATGCTATCGAACGTTCGGACCTGAGATAGACCCTTTTTTGCAAGCACCATGGTGATAGCCGCTGTTAACGTCGTCTTACCATGATCAACGTGACCAATGGTGCCAACATTAAGATGAGGTTTATCGCGATTAAATTTCTCTTTTGCCATTTAGTTACTCTCCTCTCAAATACTGTAGGGGAATGTATAACGAATGTCGTGGTGAATTATGCTGGAACTGCTTCCTTGCCTTTGATCTTTTCGATGAGTTGCTCAGCGACGCTCTTGGGCGTCTCATCGTAGTGCGAAATTTCCATCGAATAGATTGCCCGACCCTGCGTCATGGAACGAAGGGTTGTCGAGTAGCCAAACATCTCTGAAAGCGGGACCGCAGCCTTGATTACCTGAGCATCCTTCCTTGGTGTCATTCCTTCGATTTTTCCACGCCTGGAATTCAGGTCGCCAATAACGTCTCCCATATATTCCTCGGGAGTCACCACCTCCACCGCCATGACGGGTTCCAGAATCACGGGATGGGCCTTTCGTGCCGCCTCCTTAAATGCCATCGATCCGGCAACCTTAAATGCCATTTCGGATGAATCCACATCATGGAATGAACCATCAAACAGCTTGACTTTCACATCCTCAACCGGATACCCCGCCAGAACTCCGTTTTTCATTGCTTCGATAATGCCCTGCTCGGTTGGTTTGATGTACTCTTTGGGAATAACACCACCAACGATCGCATTCTCAAATTCGAATCCTTTTCCTTTTTCATTGGGCTCAAGTTCTATCCACACATCACCATACTGGCCGCGACCGCCGGACTGCCTGATGAATTTGCCCTGCGCTTGAGCTTTCTTCTTGATTGTTTCCTTATAGGCAACCTGGGGCTTACCAATATTTGCTTCAACGCGGAACTCGCGCTTCATTCGATCGATGATGATTTCCAAATGCAACTCGCCCATTCCACTGATAATAGTCTGCCCGGTTTCCTCATTTGTCGATATGCGAAAGGTTGGATCCTCTTCCGCCAACTTGCTCATTGCTTCCGACATCTTCTCCTGATCAGCCTTCGACTTAGGCTCAATCGCAACATGGATCACCGGCTCAGGGAAGATCATCTTTTCAAGAATCATCGGATCGGATTCATCGCACAGGGTATCGCCCGTTCGCGTGAACTTCAATCCTACCGCTGCAGCAATATCCCCTGCATATGCTTCGTCAACATCCTCACGGGTATTGGCATGCATGCGGAGAATCCGACTGATACGTTCCTTTCTATCGGAAATCGGATTGTAGACGTATGAACCGGCTTTTAGTGTTCCCGAATAGACGCGGAAGAATGTCAATTTTCCAACAAAAGGGTCAGACATAATCTTAAATGCCAGGGCCGTAAACTTTTCTTCGTCTGAAACCGTGCGAACGAAACTGTCTTTCATGTTCACATGGTGTCCGGTGATCTTTCCTTCATTCATATCCAGTGGCGAAGGAAGATAGTCTATCACCGCATCAAGCAGAGACTGTACACCTTTATTCTTAAAAGAAGAACCGCACAAGACAGGAACAATGCTCACTTTGAGCGCTGATCGGCGCAGCACATGCATAATTTCCTTTGGTGAGATCTCCTTACCTTCAAGATACTTCTCAAGAAGCGTGTCATCCTCATCGGAAACGGCTTCAAGCATTTTTGTCCGGTACTCCTGTGCAAGAGTCTTCATGTCATGCGGAATCGGGATGTCTTCCCATTCGCTCCCGAGTGAAGACTCTTTGTACATACGAGCCTTCATTGTCACAAGATCGATGATACCGGCAAACAGGTCACCTTCACCAACCGGCAATTGAATGGGAACGGCATTTGCGCCAAGCCGATCTTTCATCATCTGAACAACATGCAGGAAATCAGCTCCCACGCGATCCATTTTGTTGACAAAAGCGAGACGCGGAACGCCATACTTATCCATCTGTCGCCACACCGTTTCTGATTGTGGCTCAACTCCACCTACAGAGCAAAAAAGTGCAACCGCCCCGTCGAGGACACGCAACGAACGCTCGACCTCAACAGTGAAATCAACATGGCCAGGAGTATCTATGATATTAATACGGTGGTTATTCCAGAAACATGTAGTGGCCGCAGATGTTATCGTAATGCCGCGCTCTTTCTCCTGCTCCATCCAATCCATGGTGGCAGCACCATCGTGGACTTCGCCCATTCTATGGAGAACACCTGTATAAAACAGAATACGCTCTGTCGTCGTGGTTTTGCCGGCATCAATGTGCGCACTGATTCCGATGTTTCGCGTTCTATCTAATGGATACTGTCTCGGCATGCCTTAGCTGTTCTTTCCGTAACCAATCACCACTTAAAATGAGCGAATGCCTTGTTTGCTTCCGCCATTTTGTGAGTATCTTCTTTTTTCTTGATTGCATTTCCTTCACCATTCGAAGCAGCAACAAACTCAGCGGCCAGTTTCTGGGACATCGATTTATCCTTGCGATCATTCGCGTAACCGATCAGCCATCGAATCGCCAATGCAGTGCTCCGTTCTCCGCGCACTTCAGTTGGCACTTGATATGTCGCCCCACCAACTCTCCTCGCCTTTACCTCAAGAACAGGTCGAGTATTGTTCAAAGCTTTTCTGAATACATCCAAGCCGTTCGCTTTTGTGCGATCTTCAATAATTGAAAACGCATCATACACAATGCGTCGCGCAAGATGCTTTCTCCCATCCTTCATTACACAATTGATGAACTCTGACACAAGCGTGTCATTATACTTGGGATCAGCTGCAGTGACCCGTGGTATAGATCTTTTTTTTCTCACTGGAAATTTATTCCTAGGTTCTTACTTTGTTCGTTTTGCTCCATACTTGGAACGGCCCTGCTTTCTGTCTGCTACACCAGCCGTATCAAGTGTTCCTCGAATAATATGATACCGCACACCGGGTAAATCTTTCACCCTTCCTCCGCGGATCATCACTATTGAGTGCTCCTGCAGATTATGGCCTTCGCCTGGGATATATGCCGTTACTTCGATCCCGTTTGTCAAGCGAACGCGTGCAACCTTTCGAAGAGCAGAGTTCGGCTTCTTCGGAGTTGTCGTGTATACACGAGTGCATACGCCCCTTTTTTGGGGACTGCCGTCCATGGCGGGCGCCTTGCTCTTCCAAGTTACTTTTTGGCGGCTGGCACGTACTAATTGGTTTATTGTCGGCAAACCCTACTCCAAACTAGGACCGATGAAATGTGCTTTAGAAAGTTTGATATAATACAAATAAAACTCCAGATTGTCAAGCAATTTGGAAAAAGGGTGATATCCTCGTTAGGACGCATCGAGGATACTTCATTCCGTTGTCGCAAGCTTTTCTTTTCCCCGGACCTTTTTCGGCGGGGCTTCTTCTATGACAGCAGCCCCTTCATCTTCCGACACCTCATCTTTCGAATTAACAATAATGTCTCTGAAGTATTTTAGCCCGGTGCCAGCAGGTACAAGGTGACCCATGATAACATTTTCCTTGAGCCCAAACAGATAATCGACTTTTCCCTCGATTGCTGCATCAGTAAGTACTTTCGTTGTCTCCTGAAACGACGCAGCAGAAATGAAGCTGTCCGTCGAAAGTGCGGCAGATGTAATGCCAAGCAGAAGGGGTTCCGAGGTTGCCGGATCAGCATCTTTGTACTCCGCAACTTTTTTGGCCCGTTTGCGCAGGTCCCCATTGGCCTCTCGAACTTTCTTTTTTGAAGCAATCTGCCCGTTCTTATATTTTGAGTCGCCTTTGTTCAAGATTACGATCTTGTCGCGAAGGCTCTCGTTCTCGGCCTCAAATTTCAATTTGTCGACATAGTCGCCTTCGAGGAACTTTGTGTCACCCGAATCAGCGACCCTCAACTTCTGCATCATCTGGCGAACAATGATTTCAATATGTTTATCGTTTATCTTTACGCCTTGGATACGATACACCTCCTGGATTTCGTTCACCAGGTATTCCTGAACCGCTCCAACACCTTTAATACGAAGAATGTCATGAGGATCGATGGCACCGTCTGAAAGGCGTTCACCAGCACGAACGACATCACTCTCCTGGACCAGGACATGCTTGCCAAGGGGAACGGGATACTTGCGGGTGTCTTTACCATCATGGCTCTTAATGACAACTTCACGCGCACCACGTTTTTGCGCTCCAAAACTGATCGTCCCATCAATTTCTGCCACCACTGCCGGATCATTCGGACTTCGCGCCTCAAACAACTCAGTCACCCGGGGCAAACCTCCTGTGATATCACGGTTTTTCCCAATATCCCTCGGTATTTTCACCAGAATTGTCCCCGCTATGATTTCCTGGCTATCAGCCACAACAAGATGTGCTCGCGTCGGAATAATGTATCCGGCAACTTTCTGTCCCTTCTTGTTCATAACGAGAAGACTCGGGCTGAGTGTTCGGTCACGTGAATCGATAACTACCTTTTGAATATGGCCTGTTTGCTCATCCGGCTCTTCGCGGTACGTTACGTTCTCTTTTAGATCCTGATACTTGACTGTTCCGGCATGTTCCGATATGATAACCGCGTTATATGGATCCCACTCATAGATAATTTCGCCCTTCATCACTTTCGCACCATTCTTCACCAGAAGGACCGCCCCATAAGGAACATCATACTTCGTCAGCATGCGATTGTCCCGGTCAAGAACATTGACGACACCACTACGCCCGGAAACAATAATCTTTGGACCAGCATCATCCATAACTTCAATGGACTTGATGCCCTCATACTGCAACTTTCCGTCGAACTTCGATTGCACCTGGGATTGCGATGCAATAAGGCTTGCAGTACCTCCCGTATGGAATGTGCGAAGTGTAAGCTGAGTACCAGGTTCACCGATGGACTGTGCAGCAATGACCCCGACTGTTTCTCCAGGTTGAATCAACTTGCCTGTTGTAAGATTTCGTCCGTAGCACAAAGCGCAGATACCGCGTTTCGCTTCACAGGTTAGTACAGAGCGAATCTCCACAGTTTCAATCGATGTTTCGGCAATCTTGTTCGCCTTATCCTCATCGATGATTTCACCGGCATTGACTATAATGACTCCCGCCATCGGATCTACAACGTCATGCACAGTCACTCTACCCAACAGCCGTTCGGCCAGTGGTTCCTTGATATCCTCCCCTTCCTTCAAGGCGCCAGTAACGACCCCTCGAATTGTCCCACAATCTTCCATCGTGATGATGGCATCCTGGGCCACGTCCACAAGTCGGCGGGTAAGGTAGCCAGCATCGGCAGTTTTCAAAGCAGTATCGGCAAGACCTTTGCGGGCACCGTGGGTGGAGATGAAGTACTCAAGAATGGACAGGCCTTCCCGAAAATTTGCAATAATCGGATTCTCAATCAATTCCCCCGTTGCCCCCGAAAGACTTTTCTGGGGCTTGGCCATAAGGCCGCGCATGCCTGCCAGTTGGCGCACCTGTTCTTTTGAACCGCGCGCGCCAGAATCAACCATCATGTACAATGAATTGAATCCGTGGCGCGCATGTTGCAAGGAATCAAACAATTTCTCGGCAACGCGGGTCGTTGCCCGAGTCCAGATATCGATCACCTTATTGTACCGTTCGCCATTGGTAATAAATCCTCGCGTGTACTGACTATACACTTCATCGACACTTTTCTGAGCCTTACCAATGATCTCTTCTTTCTCCTTCGGAATTGTCACATCGTCAAGACTTACCGAGAGACCACCAGCAGTAGCATATTTGAACCCGGTATCTTTCAAGCGATCGAGGAATTCAGCAGTTTTCAGATTCCCAACTCTGCGAAACGACGTTGCAATTATCTGGACAAGTCTCTTCTTGTTCAGCAACTCATTGATGTATCCGATCTCCTTGGGAACGATCTGGTTGAATAACACACGTCCTGTTGTCGTCTCAACCATCTTACCATTAATACGAACCTTGATAAAAGCATGAAGGCCAACCTTGCCATAATTGTGGGCAATGATTGTTTCTTCTTGACTTGAGAATTGGAGACCTTCGCCAATATCCCCTGGCTTGGATTTTGTCAGATAGTAGCATCCCAACACCTGATCTTGTGTTGGCGTAACAATGGGCGCGCCACTTGCCGGAGAGAGAATATTGTGGCTTGAGAGCATCAGGATGCGTGCCTCAAGCTGCGCATCAAATGATAGAGGAACGTGAACAGCCATCTGGTCGCCATCGAAGTCAGCATTGAAAGCTGTACATACCATTGGATGAATGCGGATGGCTTTGCCTTCGACCAGCACCGGCTGGAATGCCTGGATCCCAAGTCGATGGAGCGTTGGCGCGCGGTTCAACAACACTGGGTGCCCATCGATGATGTTCTCAAGAATCTCCCACACTTCCGGTCCCTTCTTGTCCACCGTCTTCTTCGCGCTCTTGACCGTCTTCACGATTCCTCGTTCAATCAGTTTCCTGATGATGAACGGTTTGAACAGTTCGACGGCCATGTCCTTGGGCAGACCACACTGGTGAAGTTGTAACTCTGGACCAACAACAATTACGGACCTACCTGAATAATCAACGCGTTTTCCCAGGAGGTTTTGACGGAAGCGCCCCTGCTTTCCCTTGAGCATATCAGAGAGAGATTTCAATGCCCGGTTGTTATCACTACGAACTGCATTGACTCGGCGCGAATTGTCGAACAACGAATCGACCGCCTCCTGAAGCATTCGTTTCTCGTTGCGGAGAATGACATCAGGCGCCTTGATATCGATAAGTCGCTTGAGACGATTGTTGCGAATGATAACCCGGCGATACAGATCGTTCAAATCTGAAGTTGCAAATCGTCCACCCTCCAGGGGTACGAGCGGGCGGAGTTCGGGCGGTATCACGGGGATAATATCGAGCACCATCCACTCCGGACGGTTGAGAGGGCCGTCTTCGTGTTCCCGGAAGGCCTCAACAACACGCAGGCGCTTCAATGCATCCTGTTTTTTCTGCACGGAAGTTTCAACAAGAATCTGAGCGCGCAACTCTGCAGCCAACAGACTGGCATCGACCTGTTTTAACAGATCCTTAATCGCCTCGCCGCCGATCTTTGCTATAAACCTTCGTTTGTCGCCAGGTTCCAGACTATCGTTGTTTTCAGGTAAGGTGGCAAGGATTTCAAAAAATTGATCCTCCGAGATCAAATCCTTTTTTTGAAGACCCGTTGTTCCCGGATTGACAACGATATAGGACTCATAATAGATGACCTTTTCAAGATCCTTGGACGTCATTCCGAGGATGTAGCCGATCTTACTCGGCAGCGAACGGAAATACCAGATATGGACAATAGGAACGGCGAGAGCAATATGTCCCATGCGCTCCCT
>JBGPGQ010000085.1:0-10655 GCA_041483995.1 Bacteroidota bacterium | reverse complement strand
CAAAGCGCCTACTCTTACCATTGCCTTCTTTACCCTGGTAAAAGTCTGACTGCGTTGTTGCTCGTGCATCAACTCAAGCAAGTTTCTTGCAATTGAGATCTCATGCATCGTGGTTCTTACTATTTTTGGTTTCTTGCTCTGCCGCAATCTGGCGCAAATACTCAATTGTGCGCTGTGCAGCTTCTTCCTCAATTCTTTCAATGGCGAAGCCTGCATGGACTATCAGATAGTCTCCCACTTTAGCTGACGGAAGAAGCATAATACTTATTTCCTTTGTCAGTCCACCCAACTCAACCCTGGCGGACGAGCCGTCAATCGAATACACCCGCATTGGCACACCGAGGCACATGGTTATGACCCCTTCCAGCTGTTCAATTCAGAAAAAATCATCCTGATAAGTACAGGAAGATTCTCCTTCAGTGGTATAGAAAGGCTTGTGCCAAATCCAAAATGACCACCTTCCATCCCGTACACAATCACCGAACGGGGAAGCTGATGCAACTGCCGCGCCATTTCGATTGCCTGCCCAACGCCGAAGGCATGGCTTGAGTATGTGAACCAACCGGCAGGAATTTCATTTTTTGATGCGTCAATGCGATGAATTGTGCCGATCGGAGAACCCAGCTTCATTGCATCGACAATCAGCACACGATCCATATCCTGCCATGTCAGCATCAACGACGCGCCATCACCGTTTGCTTCAACAATCCGAATCCCATGCAAACCCATTGACGCCATCTTGTGGGCCACAACAAGCCCAAGACTATCATCGCCACGAAATGCGTTCCCGACGCCGATGAGAGAAGCGGCTGCAACCTGAACGCATTCGGAGCGGACGGCTGGATCCTCTGCAATCATATCTCCTCAATCTCCAGTTTCAAGAAATGTGTAGCACATGAAATACAAGGATCGTAATTGCGTACTGCTTGCTCACATTTCAACGTAAGTTCTTCTCGCGGCAAATCAATATGGGAAGAGACAAATTCTCTAAGATCGTTTTCAATCGTCGGCAGGTTCTGTGCGGTTGGAGGGACAATCTTCGCATCCCTGATGAGACCGTCATCTCCAATGCGATAGCGATGGTACAGGATGCCACGTGGGGCTTCACTCGCACCAAAGCCAATGCCGGCCACAGGGCTGATATCCACGGCGGGCTTTTCTGGAGGATCATATTGGGTGATGATGCGGATCGCCTCTTCAAAAGCAAAAATCGTCTCAATGCTGCGTACGACAATGCTCTTGAATGGATTTCGGATCGGTGGTTCCAATCCGATGTCTCTGGCAACCTGTTGTGCAAGTATCGGCAGCTTGTCGAAATTCAGATTGAATCGTGCAAGCGGTCCGACACAGTAGGCTCCATGCCCTTTCTCAAACCCATGCAACGCGTTCGAATGCGCGACGTGGCGTTCCTCGAAGTGGAATTCATATTCCTTGATTGCAATATCCAACCCTTTGCTGGAGACAACGCGACCGCCATTAAACGGATATTCACTCGGGTGCCGTAGTGACACGAATTCATAGTCGATTTCAAAATCCGGAAAATCGAATCCCGCAGTCAGCTTGGCAGTTTCGATTGCCTGATCTCGACCCCATTTCAAATCTTCCAGAAGAACCTCAAGCGCACTCTTTAAAGGAACGCTATAGAACCCACCGACCTTTACACTCACAGGATGGATTTCCCGCCCGCCGAGCGTACTGACAATCCCGTTTCCAATTTTCTTCATCTTCAATGCGCGCTGGACTAACTCCGGGTGGTCCCTGGCAAGAAGAAGTGCATCGTCGTAGCCGAGAAAGTCCGGAGCGTGCAGCATGTAGATATGCAACACGTGGCTTTCAATCCACTCACCACAATACAGAAGTCGACGTAGCTCACGTAGTTGCCCATCGACAGTCACTCGAAAGGCATCCTCCATCGCGTGAACCGCACTCATTTGATAGGCAACCGGGCAAATCCCACATATCCGTGCGGTGATATCAGGTGCTTCAGAATACTTCCGTCCCCGTAGGAATGCTTCAAAGAACCGTGGTGGCTCAAAAATATTGAGCTTGACATCCATGACTTTGCCATCGCTGATTTTCACAAGCAAGGCCCCTTCCCCTTCTACACGAGCAAGCTGGTCTACTTTGATCGTTCTACTTTTCATGGGCATCGCTCTCTTTCCGGAATGCCTCAGCGTACGCATTGAATCCGCGAAACGCCAGCATGATATCCTGTCGACTGCAGCCCAGCTTGTTGAACTGCTGACTCAGCGAAGCGGTATTCGGGCTTTCCATCGGTCCAAAGCATCCATAACAGCCGCGATTGTACGTTGGACATATTGCCCCGCATCCTGCCTGGGTAACCGGGCCAAGACAAGGAACTTGCTGGGCAACCATTACGCATGCAGTCCCTCTTGACTTACACTCCAGGCACACACTATGTGTTGGAATATTGGGTTTGCGTTTATTAAGGAGAGCGCTCACAACTTCAAGCAACTGGTACTTGTTAATTGGGCATCCGCGGAGTTCAAAGTCAACGTGCACATAAGAGCCGATCGGCATGGAACGATCGAGGGTGGAAATGTACTCGGGCGACGCATAGACAATACGGGTAAACTCTTTGACATCCTTCCAGTTTCGCAAAGCCTGAATCCCACCGGAAGTCGCGCACGCCCCGATAGTGATAAGCACGCGACACACTTTCCGGATCTCTCGTATCCGTTCCACATCGTGCGGCGTTGTGATGCTACCTTCAACGAAGCCGACGTCATAAGGAGGTTTGAGAACCCGGCGGCTTGCTTCAGGGAAGTTTGCGATGTCGATCGCGCCCGCGACCATGAGAAGTTCATCTTCGGCGTCGAGTAAGGAAAGCTGACAGCCATCGCATGAGGCAAATTTGAACACAGCGACTTTTGCCTTTTTGTTCTTCATTCTATAGTTCCTTTTTCTCAAGCAAGTGTTGAACCTGGGGCAACCTGAACACCGGCCCGTCTTTGCAGATGAAATACGGACCGTATTGGCAGTGGCCACAGAATCCAATTGCACACTTCATGTTCCGTTCCATCGAGAGATAGGTCTGCTCCTGAGGTACACCGCGGCGGTCAAGCTCGGCAAGCGTGAACTTCATCATCGTTTCTGGTCCACATACATAAGCGAGGGTTGCACGAGCATCCAGTTTTACATAGGTAAACAAGTTCGTTACAACACCAATATGCCCCTTCCAGGAGGAATCACTCCGATCCACCGTGACCAGCACTTCAACGTTATGATGGTCGACCCACTCTTCAAGCTCAACGCGATAGAGCAAATCCAATGGGCTCCTAGCTCCATACAACAATACGATGCGGCCGTATTCGTTGCGATGATGAAAGAGTGAGTAAAGAAGCGGGCGCAAAGGTGCAAGTCCAATGCCCCCTGCAACAATGCACACATCTTTCGAGCGTGCTTCGTCGATGGGCCACGATGAACCAAAAGGTCCCCGCACGCCAATGAAATCTCCATGCTTCATTTGAGCGAGTGCCGTTGTTACGGTTCCAACACGATGGATCGTATGAGCAACTGCCCGTGGCTTTGTAGGGTCAGAGCTTATCGATATCGCAGCCTCACCAACCCCGGGCACATAGAGCATGTTAAACTGTCCCGGCTTGAATTGAGACGTCGACCCATCAAGATCAAGGAAAAGGGTGAACGTATCGTCCGTTTCCCAGGTGATTCTCCGGATGGGTACAGCTCGAGGAAGCATGGGGTCGGCAGCCACTCTCTGGTTATCTAAAACTTGGAGGTTCATTGGACGGGAGCTCCGCTGTTCGATCCGTAGACATCAAGCAATTGCATCCGGGTCGCCTCGAGGCGCCGCTCCATAACGTGCGAAAGCCGTTTCAACATCTCATATCCGAAGTCATGGTCGTTCTCGCACTTTGTCCGCAGGCATTTCCCATCGAGAGCAATGACGCGCACGTCGGTAACGGCACAGGCGTTGAAATGCCAGCGGAACGGATATATCAACCACGACCAACCAAGAACTTCTCCAGGGCCGACAGTCTGAATACGCAGCGGCCCTCTTTCGTTCATGTCTATTTCCAACGCAACTCGACCGCTCCGCAGAAGGAAGAACTTGTCCGCAAGCTCTCCTTCCCGAATCAGATATGAGGTATCATCAAAACGTACATTTGAAGCACAGCCTGCGAGTACATGCATGTGCTGGTCCGAAAGATCGGCAACAAACGGATGTTGCCGCAGGAGCTGACTGAGATCTTCTGTTTGCATGGTCACCTCGGTGAGTACATTCCTAAATTGTTTCTTTGGCCTTATTATCGCTCATTTCCATATCATGGCTCGGGGGTAGTCTTTGTTCCCCACGAATTGCACGCACTTCTTCGGTTATATCAATCCCAACCGGGCACCATGTGATGCACCTGCCACATCCAACGCATCCTGATGTTCCGAACTGATCTATCCACGACGCAAGCTTGTGCGTCATCCATTGTCTGTATCGTGACTTCGCCGATGGGCGAAAATTTCCACCTGCAACTTTGGTAAAGTCCAGCGTGAAACAAGAATCCCAGCGTCGCCATCGCTCAGCATGATCGCCGGTCAAATCGGTGACATCCTCCACTGTAGAGCAGAAGCAGGTGGGACAGACCATTGTGCAGTTTGCACACGTCAAACATCGCTTCGCAACATCATCCCACTCGAGGTGTTCGGAATTCTCGTAGAGCAGTTGTTTGATGTTGGCTGTGTTCATGGCCTTCCCCATCTGTCCCGCCGCCGCGCGGATCGCCGTATCTGCTCTCTCTGTGTCCACTGCCTGGGCAGGGCGATGAGGAATTTTGTCTAAGACGGTTTCTCCTTTGTTGCTTCCGACCTCGAGAACAAAGTAGTGCCCGCCATCGGCTGAAACCTCTGTCACGGCAAGGTCAAAGCCCGATTCGACTTTCGGGCCGGTATTCATGGAGACGCAGAAGCAATTCCCTCCGGCTCGTGTGCAATTCACGGCAAGGATGAAGGCTTCTCGACGCAATGAAGAATAGGCATGATCAGCAATCTCACCATTTGCGAACACTTTATCTTGAATTGCGATGGCATGTAGGTCGCACGCGCGAACACCGATAAACGCGTATTTCGGCAATGTGGAATCTGAATCAACAGAGGCGGAGATTTTGAATCCTCTCTCTTGTTTTGATGCGGAAAAGAGTTGCTTCCGGGGTGGGAAAAGGAATTTCTTCCAGGAATGAGGGCCTCCTACAAACCCGAAGAATCTGTCGTTATCACTTTGATGGAGAGAATACGAGCCTGCTTCTTGCTCGTCTATCCATCCCCTCGGAAAATCGCGCAGGTCGGAGATTTCCTCGTAGATGATTGCCTCATTGTGAAGTCTTGGACCGATTGTCCGGTACCCAAGTTCACGAAGCACTCGTAGAATACATTGTAACCCCTCTTCTTCAATAGTGTACATGACTGTTTCTTCATCCGTGGTTAGTCATTTGCAAAAGACATCGGCGCCTGCAATGCCGCATTTTCGGCCAGAGACTGCAATGCGTGATATGGAGTTGCGTTGGTAACAATGCGGAAGTGGTAGCGGCAAGACCGGCAGAGATCTCAATAGTGCATTCTCTGGAGTTCTCAGGACACGCAACAAAGTGATTGCGTCGATAGCGGTTATACATCTGCACGCAATCTGGCATTGCTAATAGAACCGCCAGAAACGTAAGAACCACACTTGCAAGAAACCACCAAACAATCATGTTCTTCTCACTCCGCGAGAATTTATCGTTGATGTAGCCGCTTATTGTATTGCAATTCCTCTATCACCTGAACGATACGTGGAAAGTATCTATCAAGGGCGCACTCCACATCCGTACGGAGTGAGCAGGTTTCCACAGTGGACTGATGGATACATATCCTGCAGACTTTGTTCCGCAATCCCTGAATATATGGATCCATTGAGCTGCTATAGTTTGCGTTGACGACATCAATGATCTGTGGTAGAAATTTTTTTACCATACACTCGGCCCCGGCAGCCAAGTGGCAATCACCCCTGCCGTTTCCATCAACGCATTTTATACACAGTTTCTCTTGTATCGCTTCCCAATAATCTTGCTCTGTCAGCATTGCTGCATCTCCTCAACTTGCTCCATTTGCAATGGTAAACTTGAATGGTATCGAAAGCCACACCTTCACGGGGCCACCGTTCATTACCGCCGGCGTAAACAGAAACTGCATCGCTGCATCTACTGCCACGTCATTGAAGATTTCCGTGGTTGACTTGATAACAATCGCCTTTCGTGGTTTCCCCTCTTTGTCAACAAGCACTTTGACCCACACCTTCCCTTCGAGACCTGCGCGCAAAGCCATTTCAGGATACACAGGTAGTACTCTCTTAATGATCTGCGGAGGCTTCTCTACTGGAATGAATTCCTCCATGCTTGGATCTACATCGCCATCAATACTCAGATCAGGCGATATCTGAATATCTCCAGTGTTCCCAAGTTGCTCGGTTATCGGTGATGGTGCATTACTTAACTCAGTTTGTGTTGCAATCGTCTGCTCTGGGCTGACTTCCGCATCGGGAACAGGAACCGGTACACCGACTGTGGGCTTGGCGACAGCGGATACCCCCACCGGTGGCGCAAGCGGTGCGCTCGAGATGGAAGGCGGTGGACCCAAGTCACTGTACTTCAGCATTCGAACACCAACCGTCGGCGCATTGTCGTCATCCTCATTGATGTACAGAGCAGCATAGTAGCCACCAATAATGCCAATGTGAATTGCTATGGAGACAGTTAAACCTCGTACCATGTTCTTGTGAAGCGACTGTTTTACTTCACTGCGCCCGTACTCTTTAAGTCCCTGTCTTTCGCTTGCCATGTTTAGTGGTCTGTCCATTATGGCTTCCCTCCAGTGCTTTCTTCAATCAAGCGCTGTTTCATAGTTCTTTCCTTCACTTTGCAGACTCAGCAATTTTTTTACAACTGTCGCGACCAGTTCAACGTCAAGTGGTTTGTACAACACTGCATCAATGGACTGCAAGGTCCTCTCCTCCCGTTTTGAATCATCCGAACGCAGGACGCGGAACAAGAGAATTCTCAAGTGCGGGTTTGCCTGTTTCATATGATCAAACTCAATGAGTATCCAATCTGTTGGCAGCGCATCGGCAATAATCAGGTCAGGATGGTACAGTGCTGCAAGCATGGGAAGTGCACTACCGTCCGTTGTCGAAATGATCCTGTAATTATTCTGGAAAAATAATGTGAGACTGGCGCAGAAATCCACGTCGGGGCTGTACATCAGAATCACCTTGACAGTAGTGTTTTCAGAATGAGGCTTCATCTTTTTGCCCTTCATGCGTCCCACTTTAAGATAGGCTGTGCCGTATCGAAACGTTGGCACCTTGGACTTTCTTCTTGTCGAATAACTTCTCAAGCAAATACTCTGCAATCTCCATCCCTATACCGATTGCAAGGCCAATCAATGTACCGATCTGAACATTATGGTAACCCACTTCCAGGATTCTGGCCGGATGATAGATCGCATTGGTAGTTACCAGGCCAAGAGTTACTACAATTAGCCCATTTGCGATCGCAGTGAAGACTGCCGCCGCGGCAATGCGTTGAGCTTTCCCGCGAACGAGCAATTTCCTGATAACGTATTCATATACGAAAATCGCCCCGGCAATCCCGAGAAGATATGCAAGGTTCAAAATGGGAAGCCAGGAATTGAACTCTTCAATAAGAAACATGGGTACGAGATACCAAATCAGAAGAGCCGCGAGTCCATTTCTTGGTGTTTTGCCTCTTAGGGCCGCATAAGAAAGTCCGGCGGTGATACTGCTGATTGTGAATTGGAAACTTACCATCGTGGGTATGAATATCTCCTGATGAAAAATGAGAAACCCTACCGCGATACCGGTACCTGCAACAACCGCTGTACGCACAATTGCCTGGGTCAAAGACCTCCGGTATGATTTCATGGCAACACCTCTACCCCCATTTGAAAAACCAGTTTGCCGCTAACTATGGGAAAGATGTAAGTCCTCTTCAACATCTTCCTTTCTGATGAGTTTCTCCCTCATTTCCAGTGGCTTTACTGCCAGAACAGGAATCGGAGAGAGTCGTACAACTCTCTCAGCAACACTGCCCATCAGCATGTGCGCCATTCCTGCTCGACCGTGAGTAGCAATGACGATAAGATCCATATCACCTTCCGACGCGTATCGAATAATCTCCTGGTAAGGCTCTCCGTGCCGGATCACCTGTTCGAGGTTCGTGTTGTTCTGCATTTTCCAGTAGACAAACTTCCGCATCTCTTCCTGCACATGAGATTCCAGATCCTGGATTACCGCCGGTGTGTCAACATTACCATTGCGGAATCCAAAGGGGGAAGGAGGTTTGATCACATGGAGGAGGTGAATTTTCGCTCCGCAGAGCAACGCAAGCGTTGAGGCGTGTTCCACGACGGCAGTAGAAAAATCAGAAAAATCTATGGGAACCAAAATATTCTTAATAATATACATATTAGCCTCCATGAACTATTTGATTCATATCTTTCCTCTGCAACGGGTGTGCCGACTCTGCTCCACGAAGATAGACTAGAAAAGACCATTGGGAGCGCCAAAAAGAGGTACCTGCAACACACAACTGTACAGTTACTCAACAACCAAGACGAGAAAGCTTCTCAATTGTGAAAACGGGGGGCATTTCTCAAGTCAGATTTGAGAACCAGCAGATCCTAACATCTTCTAATGTGAGAATAAACGATTAGATGACTGGTGATGCAGGGTGCAGTTATGGAATGATTCTTGTAATAAGCGTGTAGAAGCATTCACGAGAATACCAAAAGGCAGGCGAAAGTACTCCAATGTCAGAATCGGTCCGAAAAACTGTCACTGTCGACGGCAATGAAGCCGCTGCTTATGTTGCTCATAAAGTAAACGAGGTCATCGCAATCTATCCTATAACACCATCATCGAACATGGGTGAGTGGGCTGATGAATGGACGGCGCAGGGAAGGAAGAATCTCTGGGGAACAATCCCGTCGGTCACCGAGATGCAAAGCGAAGGCGGGGCCGCAGGCGCTGTTCATGGTGCGCTGCAAACCGGAGCGCTCTCTACAACCTTCACCGCATCACAGGGGCTGTTGCTGATGATTCCCAACATGTTCAAGATTGCGGGTGAGCTGACTGCCACCGTTTTCCACGTCTCAGCGCGGAGTGTTGCGACTCAGGCTCTCTCCATTTTCGGCGATCATAGTGACGTGATGGCAACTCGCGCAACGGGGTTTGCAATGCTCTGCTCCAACTCTGTGCAGGAAGTAATGGATTTCGTGTTGATCGCTCAGGCTGCAACACTCGAAGCCCGGATACCGATCTTGCATTTCTTTGATGGCTTTCGAACATCACATGAAGTCATGAAAATCGAACAGCTCGCCGATGATGATATGCGTGCGATGATCGATGACGATTTGGTACAAGCACATCGTCGCAGAGCACTTTCGCCTGACCATCCTGTTTTGCGGGGTTCGGCACAAAACCCTGATGTGTTTTTCCAGGGCCGCGAAACCGTCAATCCGTACTACCTCGCCTGCCCGGACATCGTTCAAAAAGCGATGGATAAATTTGCAAGCATTGTCGGGAGACAATATGAGTTGTTTCAGTATTTCGGTTCTCCCTCGGCCGAGCGGGTGATCGTGATTATGGGATCCGCATCTGAAACTGTACAGGAGACCGTGGAGTACTTAAACAAACAAGACGAAAACCTCGGGATACTCAAGGTCCGCCTGTTCAGACCATTCGACATCAAACGTTTTGTCAAAGCCCTTCCATCGACCGTGAAGACCATTGCAGTTCTTGACAGGACCAAGGAACCCGGAAGCATCGGTGAGCCTCTCTATCTCGATGTCGTTGCTGCTGTAGCCGAATCGTTCACATCCGGTCTCTCCCCGTGGGCCAGATTTCCCAGGATTATCGGCGGAAGATACGGGCTGTCGTCAAAAGAGTTTACGCCCGCGATGGCCAAAGGTGTATTTGATGAAATGAAGAAACCGCAACCAAAGAACCACTTCACCGTCGGAATCAATGATGACGTAACGTATACGAGCATTGAATACGACCCCTCCTTCACAACAGAAGAAGATGATGTGGTCCGGGCACTTTTCTACGGCCTTGGCGCCGATGGTACAGTGGGAGCAAATAAAAACTCCATCAAGATTATCGGCGAAGATACGGACAACTACGCTCAAGGATACTTTGTGTACGATTCAAAGAAGTCGGGTTCAACAACAATATCCCATCTCCGTTTTGGTCCAAGACCGATCCACTCCTCGTATCTTGTAAACCAGGCGAGCTTCGTCGCATGCCACCAATGGTTCTTTCTTGAGAAGTATGACGTGCTGAAGAATGCAGTTCCTGGCGGCACATTTCTTTTAAATAGTCTTTACGATAAGGATGCTGTCTGGGATAAACTGCCGCGACACATCCAGGAACAACTCATCCAGAAGAAGATCAAGTTCTACGTGATTGACGGCTACAAGGTTGCTCAGGCAACCGGCATGGGTGGTCGCGTGAATACCATCATGCAAACATGCTTCTTTGCAATCTCCGGTGTGCTTCCTCGTGAGCAGGCGATTGAAGCAATCAAGCATTCGATCAAGAAGACGTACGGGAAGAAAGGCGATCAGAT
>JBGPGQ010000084.1:0-10666 GCA_041483995.1 Bacteroidota bacterium | reverse complement strand
GCAGAAGATTGCCACTGTTCGACGAAGAAAAGTCTCCGGTTCTGCAGACCGTGGACTTGTCCAGGGAGCCCCTGCACTTGACCCATCGTTGTATATTAACCGTGAATTGAGCTGGCTTGAATTCAATCAACGTGTTCTGGATGAAGCGCTGGATCAGCGTCATCCCCTTCTTGAACGCGTGAAATTCCTTTCGATTGTCAGTTCAAATCTGGATGAATTCTTCATGATCCGTGTCGCAGCGATCAAGGAACAAATACTCGCCGATGTGGTAGAGTATTCCCATGATGGAAGAATCCCATTGCAGCAACTCAGGGCAATTCATGCCCGCGTTGAAAAGATGTTCAAGGAGATGAGTGAAACATTCTGGAACGATTTGCATCCAAAGCTTGCCTCAGCAGATGTCCACGTCTTGAAAATACACCAGCTCTCAGCAAAAGAACGACGATTGTTGACGGCGTATTTCGCAGAGGAAATTTTTCCCGTCCTCACACCGCTTGCGTTCGATCCCGGACATCCATTTCCCTACATCTCAAACCTGAGCCTTAGTCTCGCGGTAGTTGTAAGCACTCAAAAAGGAGAAGAACGGTTCGCAAGAGTGAAAGTGCCCGACGTATTGCAACGACTTGTTGAAATCCCGAGAGACACGAATAACGAGCGGACATTTAGATTTGTTTGGCTGGAAGACCTTATCGCTGAAAATCTCGGGCTGCTGTTTCCCGGCATGGTCGTCAAGGAATCGTATGCATTCCGCGTTACGCGCAATGCAGATATTGAGATCGAAGAAGATGAAGCTGAAGATCTTATTCGCACCATCGCGGAATCCATTCGCCTGAGACGGTTTGGTTCCGTTGTACGTGTTGGAGTGGAAGACACGATGCCCGCACGCATCAGGACGATTCTTATCGAAAACCTCGAAGTAACTCAGGACGACGTCTATCCACTAACCCCTCCCCTTGGGCTCAGTCATCTGATGTCGTTGATGAAAATACCGCGCCCCGATTTGAAGGATGCCGTATTCTATCCACGCACCCTGCATATTGACGAGGAGGGAGAGGACATGTTCGGACTGATCCGTCGCGGCGATATCATTCTCCATCATCCGTTCGATTCATTCAATCCTGTCGTGCAGTTTATCAAGACCGCTGCAACCGACCCAAATGTTCTGGCGATCAAGCAAACCCTGTACCGCATTGGCAAAGAATCACCGCTGGTTCCTCTGCTCATACAAGCCGCCGAAAGCGGCAAACAGGTAGCTGTGCTGGTGGAGCTCAAAGCTCGTTTTGACGAGGAAAACAACATCATCTGGGCGAAACAACTTGAACGGGCTGGAATTCATGTCGTCTATGGTGTTGTCGGATTGAAAACACATGGTAAAATGGCATTGGTTGTAAGAAAGGAACAAGAGAGGCTCAGACGGTATGTGCACCTTGGAACCGGGAATTACAATCCGGTTACCGCAAGAATTTACACCGATCTCAGCTATTTTACATGCAAAGATGATATTACAGACGATGCCTCAGAGGTTTTTAACTTCCTTACCGGTTACTCAAAGCGAGATTCGTACAAGAAGCTTATCGTTGCTCCTGTTAATCTGAGAGAACGAATGATAGAACTCATCTGCCGCGAAATTCAGCATGCAAAGAACGGCTTTGAGGCGCAATTAATATTCAAAATGAACGCTCTTACTGATATTAAAATGATTGAGACGCTGTACGAGGCGTCAAGAGCCGGGGTGAGGATTGATCTGATCATTCGTGGAATTTGCTGCCTGCGGCCAGGGGTAAAGGCTGTCAGCGAAAATATTCGTGTTATCAGCATTGTCGGAAGATTTCTGGAACACAGCCGCGTTTTTTATTTTGCAAACAGCGGGAAACCTGAACTCTACCTCAGCAGCGCAGACCTCATGGGTCGCAACCTTGACAGGCGCGTAGAACTCATGTTCCCAATCGAAGACCAGCAACTGGCTGACTCGATCAAAAATGAAGTGCTTGACACTGCATTGAGTGATAACGTGCGTGCCCGTACCTTGAGCCCCGATGGAATATACTCACGTACAGTTCCGGCTAATGGAGACCAGATCACCGACAGTCAGCTTATGCTTTTGCAATCCCGCAGCAAACAGTCCAGGCAGGTAGCCTCACGCGAGAAGGAACAGGGAGCTGCCGAACAACGCGCGTAATACCTTCTTGTCCCAACTCAATTTCCAATCCTCATTACGCCGATTCCAGCCCCCGAAGACACAAGAATCCTGCCATTTACCATCGACGCACCCCGGAATGGATCGTTGTTGATCAATAACGCTCCATCAAGGTCAGCCCAATCAGCCATCGGCGATAATTGAGCTGCTGCTGAAATTGCACAGGATGTTTCTGTCATGCAGCCGAGCATTACTTTCATGTCAAGTGCGCGTGCAAGAAGAATCATTTTGTGCGCTTCATGCATGCCGGTACACTTCATCAGTTTGATGTTAATGCCATCGTACACACCGTACGCCTTGCGTACATCGGTGAGACGTTGGACACCCTCATCCCCCACCAGTTTCAAGGGGCTACGTTCTTTGAGCCACGCGAGATCATCAATTTGCTCTTTCGGCATGGGCTGCTCAACAAGCTCCACGTCCCGTGCTGCCAACCATTCTATCATCTTTAACGCATTCTCTCGATTGACCCAGCCCCCGTTCACGTCAACCCTGATCGGCTTGTCGGTCATTTCTCTGACAGTAGTGATGATCGCCCTGTCGTTCTCTCGTCCAAGTTTCACTTTGAGAATTCTGTATTCTTCCGCTTCTCTCACCCTCGCCCGAATACCTTCCACATCATTGATAGCAATTGTAAATGATGTCACCGGAGCCGTACGAACGTTGAGTCCCCATATCCGGTGCCATGCGTACCCCATTTTTTTCCCCACCCAATCATGTAGGGCTATGTCTACCGCAGCCTTCGCAGCATGATTTCCTGGGGCAACGGCATCTACGTCTTGTAAAATCTCCTCAATAGCAAACGGATCATTATACTGCGCTAAATCCAAACGGGAAAAAAACGCGCTCGCTGTTTTCTGGGTTTCACCAAGATAGGGGGGCATTGCTGCTTCACCATAGCCGATGATTCCGTCCTTCTCGACTTCGACCAGCATTGCCGGAGTTGTGGAGCGCGAACTTGTTGCCAGCGTGAATGCATGCTTCAGCTGCAGGGTATATGGCACAAATCGCAAGTCCATACATCACCTGACTCCTTGTGTCCCGCCAGGTGGAATCAAGTCTATGCAGATTTTTACAACAGAGATGCCGGCGACAGTCTTTCGGATCTTCTCAGACATTACCATTCCGCTTCTTCGTTCCGCTGTCAGGCACCCATATCTTGTATTTCTTCATCCGATACGAAAGATTCTTTTCGTTAAGTCCAAGCTGTCGTGCCGCCTTTTGACGATCAAAGTCAGTCTGTTTAAGTGCCCGTTGTATAATGCCCCGCTCGAGGAATCCAACGGTTTCTTCAAGAGCACAGCGCTTCCCCGCCCGAATTGATTTCAGGATATCTTGGAGCAATGTAACCTCATCGAAAAATGAAGGGGGAAGAACAAGCACTCCGTTCTTGGAATTCTCAAGAGTTTCTTCCACAAGCAACCGGAGTTCCTTGATGTTTCCATTCCATTCATAGTTTTTCATTCGTTCGAGAACTTCAGGTCCAATCTTCAGAGTTCTTCTGCTATCATTGCTTGCAAGCTCGCCAACAAAGGCATGTATCATTTGCGGAATGTCCTCAGGGCGCTTACGCAGCGGGGGAACTACAAGAACTTCAAAGTGCCGCACATGGTGGTCTATGGACGCAACCACCCTCTGTTTTTGTACCAGCTCTTTCCATGGAACAGGCGTTGATATAAGTACGCGCGCGGCAGGCTTTCCTCTATTTCCGCCGATGTCGTTCTGGATCATGAATCGGGCAATACGTGTTTGGTTGAGAAAATTAAATTCATGAATATTTTTTATGAAGAGTGTCGAGCGGACATCTAACTTGTTGAGAATTTTCGGCCGTGCCTTGTGTGGACTTTGCGGGCCCTCCTGGAAAAGCAGGGTCTTTAGTTCGGTCTCGCTTGCCTGCGGACCAATCTCCCAGAATTCTCCTCCCTTCTGATGTTTGGCCTTGGAGTGAATCAGCAGAGCCGCGTGACGCTTGCCTGATCCCGGTTCGCCAATAATGACAATATTGGAATTGCTGGACGCAAGCAGTTCGATATTTTGCCGCAGCTCCTCCGCGAGGGGGCTTAAACCGAGAATAGATAAGGGTTTTCCTATTTCAAATGGTTCTAATGTTCCCATACTTGGAAAGAAATTTGGTTTGAGAATGGACTTGAGGCCGGAAGCCGGACAAATGTACCAAACCCATGCGAGTTTGTCAATTGCTCTTGCATATTTGAATCAAGGATTATACATTACGGGTGCATTTCTGAGTTGGAAGCCACGGTCTCAATACCGACGCAAGTAATTCCACTGTATTACGATGCAGTAGTAATTCAAACCACCTACTATACAAATTAACTCCATAGGAGAGGTTCTCATGATACGAGCGCTTACAAGTTTGGCAATTGTGGTGTGCTGCTTTTCGGCAACCATGTTCGGTGCAACCGGAAGCAAGAACGTGTCTGACCGATCGCAAACAACCGCAGCACGAATAGATACAAGTGCACCGGACACCTGGGGGTATACATATGTCAAGAGCACTGATCTGGGTGGACCCACATTCAACTGGGTTGATATTACGCCAAGAGGCACACTCGCCACCGGGCTCGGTGATGACAACAGCGTCGGGCCGCTACCCATACTTTTTAGTTTTCAATATTATTGGTACCAGGTAACTCAATTTCGAATCGGCTCGAATGGCTACATTACTTTTGGCAATCAAACTGCAAATTTTGCATCCCCATTTGCGCAGTTACCTGCCTTGGCAGCTCCCAACGACATGCTTGCACCCTTGGCAGGGGATCTTGATTTCACTGACACTGCGGCTCACCCAAAATGTTACTACTGGAGTAACGGTTCAGATTCTCTGGTAGTGAGTTATATCAATGTTCCTGAATGGCGGACAACGGCTGACCCTAATACAAAGCACACATTTCAGGTCATCCTCAACAAGCAAGACAGTTCCATTACATATCAGTACTTGAAGCAACAGGGGCTGTTTAACGACGCAAACAATATGACGCTTTGCATCGGCATGGAGAATCAAACTGGACAGATCGGGTTGAACTACCTCTTCACTGCGGCCCCTCCTGGTGCGTCCATGCCCGACAGCGGTCTTGCAATAAAATTCAAGCGTACAATCAACACAGGCCTTCAGGTAACGGACGCTGGTATCGTTGGAGGGTTCAACGTAGAAAATCTTGCCCCGATTATCTTACAAGGCCAGTCTGATACTATCAAGACCATTGTCCGCAATTTTGGCACTGCCGACTTGTCCAACGTGCGCGTTACCTACTCTATAACAAAAAGCGGACAACCAACGTTGCGAGACACGGTCTTCATTAGCACACTTAATACAGGAAATCAGGTCACAGTAACGTTTGCTCGCACATTCACACCCGCCGTAACGGGGTCATACGCCGCAGCATTCACTACGTTCGTCACTGGGGACGTAGGACCAGCAAATAACAGCAAAACGACAGAAATCCTCTCAGCCGCGTTTTCGACATCGGCGAGTACACGTCTTGCCTTTGAGGGAGGCACTGTCGCCGGAAACGTCAACTGGACCGGTGGCGGCGGTATGGCAGTGGATTTCGAGGTCCCTGTTGCAAGAGTCCGTATTGAATCGGTGTACGTCAATATTGCCGCAGTGACCCTGGCCCCGATGATTGTAGAGATCCGTGACGGGTCCACGGGAGTTCCTGGAACATTGTTGGGGACGAAAACCGTCAATGCAACCGTCAGCAATAACGGTGTTAGTTTTGTTAGCGATAGCATTAGGGTAACGACCGGCCGGTTCTTTGTTGGTGCTCAGGGTCAGATGGCATTTAACTACGAAACAACTGCTCCGATTTCCTACCGGACATGGGAGTATACCAATGGGTATGCCCCATATCGTTCCCGTGACTTGCAGGACGTGATGATCCGGGCAGTCGTCAGGCAGGAAGTTCTCGTTGGTGTTGAAGAAACACCCGGACTGCCGGAACGAATCACGCTTTCGCAGAATTATCCCAACCCGTTCAATCCAAGCACGAGAATTAATTACACTCTGCCTGAACAAGCAAAAGTCAGACTCGCCATATTTGATATTCTCGGTCGAGAAATCAAAGTCCTTGTGGGTAACGAAACGATGCCAGCCGGAGAGTATCAAGCAGAATGGAACGGAGCAAACAACCAGGGAATAACAATGCCATCGGGTACATATTTCATTCGTCTCGAATCCGGAGCATATACTGAAACAAAGAAGTTGTTGTTATTGAAGTAATGCCGTAACGAGCAATCGCTCCAAAACATCGAAGCCCCGACCGCACAGTCGGGGCTTTTTTATGATACTTCCTCTATGACTCCTTACAATCTCGCGACAGCGCTTTGTATTTTTTCAAGAGCGATGGTTATATTCTCAACGGAATTCGCGTACGACAATCGTAAATGCCCTTCACCATAGCGTCCAAACGCTGTACCGGAAAGACATGCGACGCCGGCTTCATTGAGTAGGTAGTCTGCAAGAAACCGGGACGATTTCCCGGTACCGGTAATATTCGGGAACACATAGAAGGCCCCAAGTGGTTTGCGACAACGAAAGCCGGGAATTGCATTGAGACCTTCAACAATGACATCGCGGCGACGCCCGAATTCCTTTACCATCGCTTCGACATCATGTTGCGGTCCGGTCAATGCCTCAATCCCTGCAATTTGTGAAAAGCTTGCCGTACATGAATTACTATTGATTTGAAGCTGGGCAATGAGCGGCACAAGCTCCTCTGGCATCACTCCAAATCCCAGCCGCCAGCCGGTCATCGCAAACGTTTTGGAAAATCCATCGAGAATGATTGTCCGCTCCGGCATTCCGGGGAACTGTGTGATACTTGTATGTTCAAATCCGTCATAAACAATGCGGCGATAAATTTCATCGGAGAGCACTATCAGGTCGTGCTCGACTGCAACCTTCGCTATTTGTTCGAGGTCATCTTTGGTGAGAACCCCACCCGTTGGATTATGAGGCGTATTCAGTATCAACATCCGGGTTTTCTTCGTCACCAGTTTTCTTAGATCATCAATGTCGAAGCGAAATCCCTTTTCCTCTTTCAAAGCCAATGGAACCGGTTTTGCGTTGGCAAAATTGATAACGGATTCGTAGATGGGAAATCCTGGATTCGGATAAATGACCTCTTCACCTTCATCAACACATGCAAGAATCAAGAAGAACATGATGGGTTTTGCTCCCGGGGTAACAACAACCTGGTTCTGATGAAACTGAACACCGAGCGCCTTCGTCATGTGTTCAGCGATTGCTCTACGAACATCAGGAAGCCCTACAGCAGGGCCGTAATGGGTGAAGCCACCGTCAAGCGCCTTCTTTGCCGCAGCCCTGATATTAACAGGCGTATCCATATCAGGCTCGCCAATTTCAAGGTGAATTATTTTTTTTCCCTGAGCCTCAAGCGCCCTGGCTTTTGCCAGCACTTCAAAGGCAGTCTCAGTGCCGAGCGTTTTCATTCTTTGCGCTATGTGCATACGTTGTGCCTCATGACTTATCTGGTTGGAGGGAAGAACAGGTTAGTGGCGATTATCGAATCCTACTGCAAGAAGGTAGCAAAACGGTTCTTGAGTGGCAAGCGCGTTGCTATCGAGCATTGTCATCGTACAAGAGCAGCCCGGGACGATTCTCGAAGAGATAATCCAGAGCGATTGCAACCGCCTTCCGGTACGGTAGTGTAAGAACGATGATGACAAGCCATCCAATCCCAACAAGGACATAACCGACCACTTGGTTTGCCGGAGGAAACAACATCATCATCACAACCATGAATCCGGTCAGAAATGCCGTTGACATATACATCAGAAACCATGAGTTCCCGAGCCGAGGTTCAATTTTACAGCCGCAGTGCGGGCACTTCACGACCAACCTATTCCATGACTGGTACATCATCCCAATCCCACACTCCGGACAGCGCTTCCTCAGAGCTCGTTTCAGAACCACCCTGGTTGGCTTCCGGATCATTCTGCCGGTACGTGCTGCGGAACTTCCAACGGCCGCGGTTTGAACGGCAGCCTCGCCGACCATGATACTTTTTTGAACAGGGCTGGGATTCTCACTTTCAGAGAATCCATATAGGTGTAGACAACCGGCACAAGAACCAGTGTCAGCAGGAGCGAACTCATCAGTCCGCCGATCAGCGCCCAAGCAAGTCCGGATTTCCATTCAGAGCCCGCGTTAAGACTTAGTGCAATCGGCAACATGCCCACAATCATCGAAGCTGTGGTCATCAATATGGGGCGAAGCCGCGTTTGACCTGCTTCCAGCAAAGCATCATATGTAGCAAGGCGGCGTTCAGCACGCATCTGGTTGGTACGATCAACAAGAAGGATTGCGTTCTTCCCGACCAACCCGACAAGCATGATGACCCCCAGGATCGAGAAGATGCTCAACGCTTTCATGGTCAGCGCAAGTGCGAGTAATGCCCCGATAATGGCAACCGGTATGGAAAAAAGTACGACGAGGGGATAAACGTACGAATCATACAGCGCGACCATGATCATATATACAAACAGAATTGCCGCGACGAGAGCAAGTAACAGGCTTGAGAACCCCTCGGTCCGGTTTTTTTCATCACCCAAATACGATACTGCGATTCCGGGTGGCAGCGTATGCTTGCCAAGCGATGCTTGAATATCCGCAACGATCGTACCGGCCGGTCGGCCAACAGCCTGCGAAAACACCGTGACCGAAGAGTTACGATCCTGCCGCTGCAATTTCGTCGGACCTGTTGTAAGCTCAATGTGCGCGAACTGTTTGAGCTCGATGAGTTGCCCTTTGCGATTGACGAATGTAAGGCTGCCGATATCTGAAGTTTTTGAGCGATCAAACTGATCGAGTACCACGCGGATAGGGAATTCGTTCGCCCCATCGCGGAATTTCGAATCATCATCACCGCTGAATGCAACACGGAGCGTCGCCCCCACCTCGGCAAGTGTGAGTCCAAGGCTCGCCATCTTCTCCCTATCTATCTCGATTCGTGTCTCGGGCTTACCTTCTTCGGATGAGAGTCGCACATCCGCCGTTCCTGGAATAGTCTTCACTACATCAGACACCATCGCGGCCGCTTTACGCACTTCGTCATATTGTGTTCCGCTCACGACCAGGGCAATGGGGGACTGGTTGGCTGTGCCGAAAATGCCGATCGGGTTCACACGAACCGTTAAGCCGGGGATTTGTTGAGCATCTATTTTGATTTCCCTGGTGATATCGTCAGTCGATCGTGCCCGTTTGTCCTTTGGAACCAATGATACGTTGATCTCGGCAACATAGTTCGAGGACTGACCAACAAAACCTTCTGTCGACACTCCGACGTTTACGAACGTCTTCCGGATTTCCGGGATCGCCGAAATCGTGCGTTCAAACTGCTGGGTCACGTGATTCGTGTTCTCAAGAGTAGATCCGGAAGGGAGTTCCAGCGTCACGGTAAATTCTCCACGATCAACCTGCGTCATAAATTCTGACCCGATGAAGCCAAGAGGAACAAGTGAAAGAGAAGCAATGAAGAGCACAAGGGCAGCCAAACCCACCTTCCCCTTATGGTGCAGACTCCAACGCAGAATCTGACCATACAGTTCTGTCAGCCTGCGATATTGCCCCTCGAACCAAAGAGCAAACTTGCCAAGGATGCTGTTTCTGGTGAGTCGTTCGAGCTTTGTGAATCGTGACGCCAGAAGGGGTGTAACCGTAAAGGAGACAAAGAGACTCATCAATGTGGAGAAGACAACTACCAGAGCGAACTCCCTCATGATGTTCCCTACCAGTCCCGAAACCAGTGCAAGCGGGACAAACACGACGACATCGACGAGAGTGATGGAAAGCGCGGCAAACCCTATTTCGTTTCGGCCCCGTAATGCCGCGGTCCGCTGATCGTCTCCTTTTTCCAGATGGCGATAGATGTTTTCCAGCACGACGATAGAATCGTCAACAAGAATTCCAATCACCAAGGACATTCCAAGCAGCGTCATCAGGTTGAGTGTAAACCCAAACGCGTACATTGCAATGAATGTCGATATGAGCGACGCCGGGATCGCGATCATCACAATAACAGAATTCCGAATGCTGTGAAGAAACGCAAGCATAACGATGGCAACGAACATGATTGCAAGCATGAGGTCGTGTTTGACGGCGTCGGCGGCCTCGGTTGTAAATGTCGATCCATCCTGTGCAACATCAAATTTCAGCCCGATATTCCTGAAATCCGCCTCAATTTTGGGAAGATCAGCGCGCACAAGTTTGCTGACATCAACCGAGTTTGCTTCCCCTTGTTTTTGCACAAGAATGCCTACGGAAGTCTTCCCATCAATGCGGCTGATGGTTGAATATTCCTTCCGTCCATCTTCCACTTCTGCGATATCAGAGAGTTTGATATCGCCTCCCTGTTTCGATTGCCCGATAACAAGGTCACGGATCTCGTCAATGGAGCTGAACTTACCTGCAAGGCGCACAATGTACTG
>JBGPGQ010000083.1:0-10674 GCA_041483995.1 Bacteroidota bacterium | reverse complement strand
GACTTCCGGCAACCGAGTAGTCCTAAAGTGATAGAAGGTGTGGTCTGCCTCAGACTCAATACGCCTGGTGGGTTTGACAAAAAGACGGAATCTGTACTTGAGGCCTGTCTTGAGGGGAGCGGAGTGGTTGTAGTGTATGGGCATCCCCATTCAATCCATGAAGATGGTGAACAAAACGTCGGCTTCTTTGAAGCTTTCCTTCGAAAAGTGAACGCCCTTCGTCGTGAGAAGAGAATTCGTATCGGCCTGCCTCGGGAAATCTTTCATTGACAACTTGATGCGAGCATAGTGGACAATACTACTTTGTGTTGCGAGATTGCGGAAAGAATGCGAGAAGATGTAAACCTGGCAAGGGTATTTGCGGTGGCATTCAGGAAAACAAAAAATGAGAAAAATGTTGAGCGACATCTGGGGTTAGTACAGTTGTGAGAAGGTTGGGAACGACATCGCATCGAGCGTTATGGAGTTTGACTGAAAAGCTGGGTGTGGATGCGGTCGCTGAACGGCTTGTTCAACATGGGTGGATTATTCTGTTTGGACATGGCATTTGCGCTAGCGCATTTGAAATGGTCGAAGACGATCCACGCCACATCCCCGTTTCAGTCTTCCGTGATCAAATGAAGTATCTAATTGCACGCGGTTATACGTTCGTTACCTTGACAGAAGGATTGAGCAGACTTCAATCAGGTGAAGCTCTGGGCAAAATCGCCACATTGACTTTTGATGATGGATTTAGGAATGTGATTGAATTTGCATACCCGGTTATGGTCGAACTGGATCTGCGGGGCTGTTTCTATCCTGTAGTCGACTACGTAGGTTCAGAGAATCTGCTCTGGACCGACATGATTGACGTGGTTTGTTGGTACAATAAAGGGTGCGAATCTCTCCCGATTGAGTTCCCAGATTCAACTCACTGCTACAGTTTGGTTGATGAGAAGGCAATTTATCACTCAATCAAAGCCATCAAGCGTGATTTTCGAAGTATCAGCGAGTCCGAGAGGATTCAGTTGTTCAAACAAATGGAGCAACTTTTTTCAAAAGTGCCTCACACCTTCATCCCTCGCGATTTTTGCCTTGCAAGCTGGGATGAGTTGAGGTCTCTTAACCCTGCGATTCTGGAAATCGGCAGCCATACAATTTCACATCCGAACTTGGAAAGAGTGGGTCGAGTGGATGCGCTCCGCCATGAATTGGTGCAGTCAAAGAAAATACTTGAACGCGAGCTCGGCCATTCGATTTCACATTTTTGCTACCCCGCCGGCTCGTACAATATGGGGGTTATGGATGAAGTGGAGTCGGCAGGTTATAGAAGTGCTGTTACTATCAAGTACGGGACAAATGGACACGGAGTTTCTTCTTTTGAATTGAAACGATTAGCCTTGCCATCGACACTCGCTCAGTTCAAGGCGAGGATCAGCGGAGTGGAGGGTGGTCTTATGCGTATAAGGGATTTGTTTTCTTTGAAGTGGGTGTAGACTCAATGAAGATCTGCGTTATCGATTCCAAAGAATGCTGGCGTGACGACAAAGGAACGTGGTTCTCAACAGGTGGTTTTCCGCTTCAGATGGCTGCCATAGGTTCATTGTTTGATGAGATGACGTTGCTCGTTGTTGGAGTGGAACCACAAGAGGGAGGGATGGCGCTGCCTTCCGCGGCCAAGGTCGTTCCATTGAAAAGTCCTCACGGTTCAAATATCATGCGGAAATTGTCGGTTCTTGTTAACCTCTTTTACTATCTCAAAACCATTTTTCACTATTGCAGGAAGGCAGATGTTGTGCATGTGCCGGTACCCGGTGATTTGCAATTCCTTGGCTTTGTGAGTGCACTCATGCTGCGCAAACGATTGATTGCTCGTTACATCGGATCCTGGACACCAACTTCCCAGACGAGTCTCATGAACAGAGTTACTCGAGCACTCATGAGAGTGTTTGCTGGAGGGCGGAATGTTATGTTTGCGACCGGTGAAGGAGAGAAACCCCCGGCAGAAAAGATACGATGGATATTTGCCACGGCACTCTGGAATAAAGACCTAGCGCAGATCCAGCCAAGGTTTGATCGTGGTTTCGCGACTCCTCCACGGCTGATGTACGCAGGCAGGCTCTCATCGGAAAAAGGGGTAGACATATTACTTCGTGCCCTAGCCCATATTAAGGCAAAGAGGTTTTTGCCCATGCCGGTGATGATACTGGCGGGAGATGGGCCCGATCGAGAGATGCTGACGAAAATGAAACATGAGTTCGGTCTAGACGGAACACTTCAGCTTGCCGGTCAGCTTGATCGCAAGCGCCTCTCAGAAGAATTCCTCAATGCCGATATTTGCGTCCACGCCTCACTCTCCGAAAGCTTATGTAAGGCGTGGTTGGATGCAATGGCGCACGGCCTGCCGGTTCTCTGTTCGGATGTTGGGGCTGCAAGGTCTGTAATGGGGTTCGACGGTGAACGAGGTTGGGTGGTTCCTCCAGGTGATGTGGAAGCCTTGGCGGACAAACTGATGAACGTAATCTCTTCAAAATTAGATTGGCCTGCAATGCGTCGGCGTTGCAGGGCATTCGTAGAGAACAAAACTCTTGAGAATTGGGCTGGCACCATTGGCTCTTGCTGTGCAAAGCAGTGGGGTCTTCGCTTGGTTGCGGGGAAATTACAATGATTCATATGGCAAGAACACGGTCCGACATGTTTCATCATCATCGTGTCGCGATTCGGAGAAACAGCGATGTCAACATAGAAAAGTGGGGGCGTAGCTTTGTTGTTCTCACCATCCTCTCATGGAGCATAAGCGTGGTGGGAGGGCTCGAAATTGGCCTTACTGTCCTTACCCTGCTCGGTTTCTTTGCAGCTATCTACGGGCTCCGGAAGCCGGCTCTTGGCATACTTGGTATTGGACTTCTCTGTACGCTTGATACTGTTACACGGGGCTATCTTCTGACGGGGGGCATACTTCGTTGGAACACATTTAATTATTGGCTGATCATTGTTATCGCACTCAATTTCTCTAAATTGTTTCGCTCAGAGTATTGGCCGATGAGAATCCTCCTTTTGTTCGTAACGGTTCTCGGCCTTCAGCTTCTGCAAAGCTCCGATGTAGACGGGGGCACTCAACATCTCTTGAATGTTATTGCCTGTTTAGGCCTTGTTGCATATTTCTCGCGGGTACAAATGACCCCCGAAATTTGGAAGTGGTTTGGTCTCATTAGCGGACTTGTCGCGGCGATGGGAGCTGGTGTATTCTTTATCAAAGGTGCTGCCACCGCTGCTGATACAATTTCCAATCCCAATTCATTTGTTTATTTCCCCCTTACAGCTTTGTTTTCGATCTGCCTCGCTTATCGTCACCTTGAAGGCCAGAAGCGCATACAGTTTGCCATGCTCGCTCTTGCAATGATCAATGCTGGCTGGGCTTTCCTGACTACGAGTCGGAGTGGTGTGGGGATCGCTGTGTGTTGCCTGGTGTTTTTGATTCTTCAGATGCGTAATCTTTCAAATTATGTTTCAGTAGCTCTTATCGCACTTGTACTCGGCCTGGGTTCGACTCAATTTTCTCAATTCGAACAAAACACACTATCCAGATTCGACAAACTGTTCGATGAGGATAGGGGTCTTGCAAATCGGACAAGCGGCAGATCTGATCTTTTTGCGGGGGGTTGGGAAATCTTTTTGTCGAGTCCTCTCATTGGTGTAGGGACAGGCAGTTTTTCCGATAAGTGGGCTGAGATGACTGCTGGCAAAAATATTTCGTACAGGGCAGGCAGAAAATCTGACGCCCACTCCGCATGGATCAAAGTGTTGGTCGAGAATGGAATCGTAGGTATCACAATATTTGTCACCTTCATACTATCAATTCTTGTGAGGGGCTGGAATAGACGCCGCCTGGGCGTACAGCTGCTTGGATTGTGGGTTACCGTAGTTCTCGTCTTAGCGTTTGTAACGACGGAGTTCCAGACGAAGGGCGTATGGATGCTCATTGCCGGGGCGCTTGCAGTAATGCACGGGGGGTATCCTGATCGGGCGATGGTCTCAAGAGCGGCTCCCATTCGTCGGACCGGTTTGCGGAATTATAGAAAAAGAGTGAATGCATAACCAGGAGAAAATCCTTCGCGTCGCGTTCATCGCTGGAACATTGAGTCAGGGTGGCGCCGAAAAACAATTGGTGTACATGGTGCGCGCTTTGCGCGAGTCCGGCATTTCTGTTCAGGTATATTGTCTTTCGCAAGGCGAGTTTTACGAGAGTGTACTGCGTGAGCTTGGCCTTGTGCCGGTGTGGGTCGGCAAATCCTCGAATCCGATCCTTCGTCTTCTCCGGCTTGTGCGTGAACTGAGGATGTTTAAACCTACCATAGTCCAATCAGCGCATACCTACACGAACCTCTATGCCGGTCTTGTTGGTCGTTTCCTGAATATCGTTAGTGTCGGCGCATTGAGAACCAATTTGGGTCACACACAGGCAGCGAATGGTGCATGGACCCGATGGCATATGAGGATCCCCTCTGTAATGACTGTGAATGCGAAGACGGCGCTGGAAGAACTTGTTACTAACAGATTAGTTACTCGCCGGCGTGTTTTTCTTATTCCCAACGTGATTGATCTCTGTCAATATAAATATAATAGTGTATCAGCTCGACATAAAAGTTCTGCCCGCGGTAATATCATCGTGATCTTTGTAGCACGATTGGTGCCTGCAAAACGACTCGATAGATTCATGCAGGCCTTAGGCCTGGCACGTCAAAAGCAGCAGAATCTGAAGGGGGTTGTAATTGGAGATGGACCGGAGCGTCAAAAATGGGAAAGCAAAGTCACAGGGTTTGGCCTTACGAAGGAGGATATTTGTTTCCTGGGAACAAGAAGTGACGTGGTGGATCAACTTGGGGTTGCTGACATGTTGGTATCATCCTCCGATGAAGAAGGATTCCCGAATGTGCTTTTGGAGGCTATGGCTGCTGGATTACCTATCGTCACCACTCCAGCTGGCGATGCGCCTTCATTGGTTCATGACGGCATCAACGGTTATGTTGTTCCGTTTGATGACCCCATGGCTATGGCAGATCGCATTGTTAAACTTGCACAATCGCTTGAGTTGCGCCGGAAGCTGGGAGCCGCAGGTCGCCAGGAAGTACAATCATCTTACAGCTTTGAACGACTGGCCTGTCGGTTGTTTTCTGTATATCGATCCATCGGGGAAGAACTACACAACGGCCAACTTCTTGGGATGGTTCCGGTGCAAGCTGGCACAGTTGTCACTGATTGATTTTGTAAGTCCGACAAGAAATCCTGCATAATGCGACTTGCCGTTTTTACAAATCAGTTTCCAAGTCGTGTCACAACGTTTTTTGCCCGTGACATGCGATCGCTATTGGAAGCCGGGGTTGAGGTGGACATTTTTGCCATCTATCCGCATGAACCAGACCTGTGGCGCTTTGTGCCCGATATCCTTGGTGAACACATTCTTCCCAAGAACAGGACTCATCACACTGATTTCAATCGGGGCGTTCTTTCGATAAGGCCTTGGCCACTTGGAAAGTTCGGCACTTTTCTGGCTGACATCTCTGCCATTGGTGTATCCGCCGTAGGATTTGGGATCGGTCCGCTTGCCAAAAGTTTGTATGTGGCGCCGAAGGCATGGGTGTGGGCTCAGGAATTTGCCGGACGATATGATCATGTCATGGCATATTGGGGAAATTACGCGGCGACATGCGCATACCTCTTCCATCGCCTTGCCGGAAAATCAATTCCTTTTTCGATCTATCTTCATGCCGGGACTGATTTGTATCGCGACCAGGTTTTCCTGAAACATAAACTGTTCTACTCCGATTGTATTATTACAGAATGTGAATTCAACAGGAAGTACATCCGCCAGTTGTATCCGGAAGCATTCGATCAATTCTCCGCTAAGATCCAGGTAAACTACATGGGATTGGATTTTTCTGAATTTCCGTATGGGCAGGAAAACAGACTTGCGCATCGGGTACTGGGTGTTGGCAGGTTGAGTCGAAACAAGGGGTATGACTATTTAGTAAAGGCGACGTCGATCTTGGTTCACAAAGGCATAAACATCGAGCTTGAGCTCATAGGGAGCGGGGAAGAGGAAGATGCTTTGCGGACATTGGCCCAGGAGTTACAGATTCATGACAAAGTTCATTTCAAGGGCTGGCTGACTTTTGATGATGTTCGCTCTGCGATGATGAAAGCAACGGTGTTTGCTCATCCTTCAAGTGGCATCGGTGATGCAAAGCCTAACGTAATTGAAGAGGCTATGGCACTGGGTGTGCCCGTTGTTGCTTCGAATGTTGCTGGCATCCCAGAGTTATTGAATGATGGAAAGTGTGGGATGCTTGTACCCTCGAAAGATCCCATCGCATTAGCAGATGCAATAGAGAAACTCCTGCAGAGCGAATCGCTTCGGAGATCGTATGCCGAGGCAGCGCGCCGGTTCGCTGAACAGTCATTCGATCTGTGGAGAAATGGCAAGCGATTGGCAGATGCACTCTGCTCAGCACAAAGGACATCGAAGTAGTGAACGACTCACTCTTACACTTGTATCACCGCCTTCCTTCACCTGCACGATCTCTTGTGGCAAGTCTCCGGGGGTTCTATCTTCGCACCTGGCGTTATGGTCCCGAGACTGAACAGTTAGTTCAGGAAGCACTTGAACGTGAGACGTGGAGCTCAACTCAGTGGAAAAACTGGCGAGAGGACCGATTGGCTCGTGTCTTGCACCGTGCCGCTACAAAAGTTCCGTATTACAAACAGCATTGGCATGATCGACGCATTCACGGCGATCAATCTCCCTGGGAATATATTGAAAACTGGTCGGTATTGGAAAAGGAAACGCTACGCGAACATTCGCGGGCGTTTGTTGCGGAGGATTGCAACATTCAATCGATGTTTCATGACCACACCAGTGGTACAACAGGCAAATCACTCGATATCTGGTGCAGTCGGAAAGCTGTGCGTGAATGGTATGCCTTAGCAGAGGTGAGGTGGAGAAATTGGTATGGTGTCTCAATGGACGATCGCTGGGGAATGCTTGGAGGGCAATTGATAGCGCCTGTATTACAGCGCCAGCCACCGTTTTGGGTATGGAACATGGGTTTGAACCAGCTTTATATGTCGTCGTATCATCTTGCGCCCGACCTGGTTCCATTCTATCTTGACGCGCTTCGTGAGTATCGCGTGAAATATATTCTTGGGTATACTTCTTCCCTTTATGCGCTGGCGCAGGAAATACTTCGACTCAAACGGCGAGATATACCGATGACTATCGTCATTACCAATGCCGAGCCCATGTTTGACTACCAGCGTCAGGTAATCGCAGAGGCCTTCCAATGTTCAGTGCGTGAGACCTATGGAATGGCAGAGATTGTTGCTGCAGCGAGTGAATGTCAATCGGGAAATTTGCATCTCTGGCCCGAAGCAGGTGTGTATGAAGTTTTGGAAGAAGGCGGTCAGGCTGGCATTGGTGACCTTGTTTCAACCGGACTTATCAATACTGACATGCCGCTGATTCGATACCGCGTTGGAGATCGTGTTATTCTTCCGACAGAACTTAGCACGTGTGAATGTGGTCGAACTTTGCCTCAGGTTTCATCAATAGAAGGGCGCTCAGACGATACGTTGTTCACCAGGGATGGCCGTCGAATCGGCAGGTTGGACACGGTATTCAAGGAACGTCTGCCAGTACGTGAAGCGCAGATTATTCAGGAGACGTTGGATCGAATTCGTGTCAGGGTCGTGCCCGTCAATGGATATGGACCGAAAGACGCACTTGATATCATTCGCCGAATACAGGAACGAGTTGGAAATCAAGTTGAAGTGATCGTTGAACCTGTTGAGAGTATTCCTCGCACTGCTGCTGGCAAGTTTCGGGCTGTTATTTCACACGTTAAGGAAACGAATGTCAAAAAACTACATGCTTCCAGAGCATGAGATGTTTTTTGAGAAGGATAGGTGGAGCTGACCCAGCTCACGTGATGTTACAAGAGCGCAAGGAAAAATAAGTGAAATCAGAAACGAAACTGCTGGCTGTGGCTGCGATACTGTACGTCCTGTATTTCTTATATTTGAGTATTGGATTGGGGTTTGAATTCTTGCGTTCCGATGTTCTTGTCTACTGGAATGATAGTTATAGACTGGACACACCATTCAGCACATGGTTTGTTCCGATGTATCCGCTCGCGATTGCGGTTGTTCGGGCAATTACATTCGACACTCTTTCACCTGTTGCCGTAATGATGTCGATTTCGTGTGTATTCTACCTGATCTCGGTACTCGTGTTCTACAAGTTAGTCAAAGCATTGGACGTTAAGTCTCCCTTTGAATTTGGGTTACTTTTTGCCGTGTATCCTTTCGTTGGTCTGACATACGCTGTCCATCCAATTGCAGATAGCATGGCTATTGCGCTTTTGCTTTTGGTGCTTTTGTCGTTTCAGAAGAAGAATTGGATCAGCTTCACCCTCTTTATGGCTCTTATTACTCTGACCCACAAGGCTACATGGTTTTTTGTTTTTCCACTTTTGCTGCTTGCTTTCATCAAATACAAAGAGTCCAGAAAGATTATTCCGCTGGCTGTTGTTCCACTCCTGACACTAATTATCGTAGGCGCATTTTATCATAGTGATATTCTTTGGTTTATGCGATTGAGTACGGAAAAATACCTGACATCGAGAAGCGCGGTTCCCATACTTGATGGCGTTGTAGGGCCAATGATTTCTGGAAGTCTCTCGAAAATGATGAAGGGAGCAATAGTCTTCTTCATTCTTGTGATTACGGGTGTGCTCTTTACATACAGTTACCGTAGCGGTTTTTGGCTTGGAGTTTCGGTGACATTCTCAATTCTTGTTATGGGAGCAATTGTAAATCAGTATGAGATTTGGGCGATGGTACGGTTCAGCAAGGTATTACTGGTACCACTTGCCTACGCTGCAACTCGGTACTCTGATCGGAAAGCAATCGGGAATATTATTTCGCCGATGGGTCTTCGACTCCTGGCTCTTGTGAGTCTGATCGCAAATCTGGGATATGGCTACTACATGGCAAAAATATTCTTTTTATGAAAAGCGATAGCTGTCATTGAATCATCAACGCACAACACCAACAAAAGTTTCCGTGATAATGCCGATCAGAAACGAAGGAGCATTCATTGCACAGAGTCTACGTGCGGTTCTTGAGCAAGATTATCCGTCGGAGGCAATGGAAGTGATAGTGGTTGACGGAATGTCTACTGACAATACCCGGGACATAGTTCTTTCCTTTCAAAAAGAACATAGCAACTTGAAGATGATTGACAATCCCGGGAGGATTGCTCCAACAGGATTGAATGCGGGAATCGCTGAGGCTCGAGGGGAAATCATTGTCCGGGTCGATGGTCACTGTGTGATTGAATCGGATCACGTTCGACGTAGTGTTGAACATCTCCTGAACGATGGCGTTGATGGAGTTGGAGGCCCGATTGAAACGATAGGAGAAACCCGTTGGGCAGAGGCAATCGCGACTGCGATGAGCTCGCGTTTCGGTGTTGGGGATTCAGCATTTCGAACGATCAGCAACAGATCAATGCTTGTGGACACTATAGCTTTTCCGGCGTATACGCGCGCTATTATCGAGCGCGCAGGTCCGTACGATGAGGAACTGGTCCGCAATCAGGACGACGAATATAATTATCGTCTACGTAAGATCGGGGCAAGACTTCTTCTATCAAACGATATTCATGTAGAATATTTTAGCCGCAGCTCAATTCAATCCCTCTGGCGGCAGTATTTTCAGTATGGTTATTGGAAAGTTCGCGTGATGCAAAAACACCCTCGCCAGATGAGGCCGCGGCAATTTATTCCTCCCCTCTTTGCCGGCAGCTTGTTCATCACTCTCGTCTCGTTGCCGTTTTCGACACTTGGAACGTGGTTGTTTTGTTTGATAGCATGTTTGTACGGCGTAGCGAACATCGCTGTGTCCGTTGCGATCACAGTCAAGAAAAATTGGAGACTTCTCTTCCTGCTTCCTCCTTCATTTGCGACGATCCATCTTTCCTATGGGTTCGGATTCCTCGTGGGGTTATTGAAGTTTTGGAATCGCTGGGGAAAAGTTGCCGGTACAACAAAGGGTCAAAGAGTACTTATATAACGTTAACGAAAGGTCTACAGTGATGCGGCGAAATAACACAGTTGCGAAACAACAGATGAGAGACACCTTTCTCCCATTTGCATTGCCAGATACCGATGGGGCAGAATTGGAAGAGATCAAGAGCGCTCTAGATTCCGGCTGGGTTACTACCGGACCCAAGACTCGACAATTTGAAGCGGAATTTGCTGCTATTGTGGGGGCGAAAAATGCCATTGCTGTCAATTCCTGTACAGCGGCAATGCATCTTGGACTTGAAGCAATTGGCCTTAAGAAGGACGATGAAGTCATCACTACACCATATACCTTTGCGGCCACAGCGGAAGTTATTCGTTACTTTGATGCACGACCGGTCTTTGTCGATATTGAGGCTTCAACATTGAATATCAATGCTCACCTGATTGGCAATGCGGTGACAGAACGTACGAAGGCGATCCTTCCCGTGCATATTGCCGGTCTGCCCGTTGATTTAGACCAAGTGAAACAAGTCGCGACAAAATACAAGTTGCCGGTCATTGAGGATGCTGCACATGCTTTTCCAGCGAAGTACAAGGGCCGAATGATTGG
>JBGPGQ010000082.1:0-10691 GCA_041483995.1 Bacteroidota bacterium | reverse complement strand
CGGCATTTTCGCAACACTGGAGTCAATTGGGATCTCACTTTCATGTGTATCTTTGAAGACGTAGTTACTAAAATCAATCTGAACATCTTTACCATAGAGCCCCGATGTATCTTGTGTGATCACTTCTTGCGTCACCGCCGCGACGGATACCCCCGGTGAAGCCCCCAACCGCCTCTTGTAGAATTCGGTAAGCTCCACATCTGTAATTTTAATATCCCTCTCAAATGGATTACGCATGATGAAAAGATCAAATCCTGAGTTGTTTAATGAAGAAAAGGCGAGCTTCGTGCCGTCTTTTGAGAGTGAAAGCTGATGAACACCGCTCAATGAATTGGTAATCGGACGAGTTTTCTTTGTCTCAAGTTCAAGTTCGTATATGTTGTTTATGCCGCTCCGGTCCGAAACAAACAACAGCTTCTTACCATCGGGTGAGACGACAACGGAAGTCTCATCGCTGTTCAACCAGTCGGTGATTCGCGTAATTGAAAGCGATGCCATGTCAACGCTGTACAAGTCCTGCTGACCGTAATCCCACTGCCGCTTCATGGCTTCAGAGCCATCACTGGCAGTCCCACGATCCGACGAAAAGTAAACCGTTTTTCCGTCAGGGGACCAGGCTGGATCTGCGTCACTGAAAACATCGTTTGTCAGGTTTGTTAATTGCTTCGCTGCAAGGTCATACATATAAATATCAGAACGGTGATCCTTGTTGCCGACGAACGCGAGTTTGTCGCCTTGTGCAGACCAATCAACAGAAAAAATTCCGTCGAGCCCAAAAGTGAGTTTTTCCTGGTCACCCTTTTCGACATCGATCAAAAGAATTGCGTCCTGCTCACCGGCTTTTGCGGCCAGCGCAATCTTTTTCCCATCTGGGGACCAGCCGATGCCGGGGGTGAGCAGATGCAACTCTTCGAAATCATTCGTTGTTTGACCAACGACGAGTTTGTCAATGATGGAACCGTCGCTTGCATCCATAATGAAGACATCAAAAAAATCATTGCGATTCGAAATGAATGCGATCTTATCGCCTTGGGGAGAGATGGCAGGGCTTGTATTATAGAAACCTCCATCTTTTCGATGATCGGTAAGTCGGCGGGCATAATCAGCCGGCTCCTCTCGTTTCGCGATGTCGGGCCAGTACATTACCTTTTGTTCTTTTTGCCAACGCTCGGAAAGCTCCTCGATGCTGAGACCGAGCGAACTGCGAAACCCCGCTTCAACGCTGCGCGTGCTTTTGATACGGTTTAAGATCTCCCCGATCTTTTGATCCCCATATTTCTGAGAAATATAATACCACACCGACTGCCCGCCACGATACGCGAAGTATCCGCTCAAGCGATTGATTTCAGGAAGGTACTCGTGCACCGTTGCGTCGCGCAAGAACATATCCGAGTCTGTGTCCCACTTCAATGCCTCATACTCAGCCAATCCCTCGTTGAACCAGAGTGGAAGCTGGAGCGTGATGTTGTTCGTAATAATCGATTGGATCGATCCACCATAGAACATGTCATTGACAACAGCATGGACCAATTCATGATGGATGACATGTCGAAATTTTTTGTAGTCTCCTTCAAACGGCACGACTACACGGTTCTTGAAGAGCTCGGTAACACCTCCGATACCCTCATCAAGATACTCACTGATCACATTCGTCTGCTGGAAATCGTTGTGCGAATTATATATGACAAACGGAACACGATTGACAAGCTGGTATCGAAACGATTTGCTGATGGACGTATAGGCTGACTCTGCAGCGCTCGCGGTGAATTCAGCAAGATATTCTCCACCATCGGTGAAGTACAGATCAAAGTGGTCCGACTGGAGATAGTACCAATTGAATTTTGTATACTGTACCTTATTTTTCCCAAATGCAGGATCCTGGGCGAACAAAAGGGTGGGTATTACGGGCAACATCAACAGAAACGCCATTCCGACCCAGTATCTCGCCAGCCAGCCGCAGCGCTCTCTCGCTTTCATATTCCCCTCACAAAATGATCATTGTTAAATTGCAGATCCTGATTAATACTAACAAACAGTGAAAGAAAAAGCAATTGTTTGTCCTCCCCTGTAAAGGCGATAACATGAGGCGGCAACAAAAGTTCCCATAAAATCATTCTATAACAGCAAAGTCGATCTCCCGTTCGTTTGTGTTTACTGAGACCACCCTAACGTGTACAGTATCGCCCAGTCTGTAGACCTTGCCTCGTGACCGACCCCGCAAAGAATAATGCTTTTCATCAAAAAGATAGTAATCATCCGCCAGGTCACGCACCCTGATAAGTCCTTCAACAAGGAGATCGTTGATTTCAATGAACATACCGAAGTTTGTTACCCCCGCTATGACGCCTTCAAATTGATCTCCCAAATGACGTTTCATGTATTCAACCTGCATCACTTTCACCGAAGCACGCTCGGCTTCAGTTGCAACACGTTCGCGTTCCGAGGAGTGCCTGCAAATTTCCGGTAGTGATTTTTCCAGCTCTGATCTTCTCTGCGAAGAAAAGCGCTGTCCGTATTCATTTAAGAGACGATGAACAACAAGGTCAGGATAGCGGCGGATCGGAGATGTGAAATGTGTATAGTACTTGAAGCCCAGTCCATAGTGCCCGATGTTTTTTTCGGAGTAAATTGCTTTAGCCATTGACCTGAGAGCAACGTCATTAATAACGATCTCGACCTCAGAGCCCTTTACTTTATCAAGCAGCTTTTGCAAAGCTACGGAGGAAACTCCAGATTTTGTATCGAGCGAATAACCAAATTGCTTGACGAAGTTACCAAGGTCTTCCAATCTCGACGGATCAGGGGCATCGTGAATGCGGTAGATAAATGGCATTACATCCATATCCTTCTTCGCAAGGCCTATGTGTTTGGCAACTGTTTTGTTGGCAAGCAGCATGCATTCTTCCACAAGTCTGTGTGCATCAAGCCGCACCTTTTTGATGATCCTGGAAGGAAGACCCTGTTCATCAAACTTGAATTTCGCTTCGCCGGTTTCGAAGTCGATACTGCCGTTGCGGCGGCGGCGTTTGAGTAATACTTGTGTCAACTTGAAAAGGGGAAGAATAACATCTGCGAACTCACCCTTTTTGTTTTCTATGATCGCCTGCACTTCTTCATATGTGAACCGGCGAGCACTGCGAATAACACTTTTGCCAATGGTGTAATCAGCAACTTTCCCATCGCTGTTGATGTTCATCCAGACGCTGTATGTCAAACGATCAACATCGGGGCGGAGACTGCATAGATTGTTGGAGAGACGTTCGGGGAGCATCGGAATGACTTCGTTCACCATGTACACACTTGTGCCGCGTAGAAATGCTTCGCCATCCAGCACGCTTCCTACTTGAACATAGTGGCTTACATCGGCAATGTGTACACCAAGCCGGACATTGCCATCTTCCGATTGTTCAAATGAAATTGCGTCGTCAAAATCCTTTGCATCCTCAGGATCAATCGTGAAACAAATGGTTTTTCGAAGATCGGTCCGGCCCCGCAATTCCTCCGGTAAGACACCGTCACTGAACTGACCTGCAGCCCGGTCAACTTCTTCGGGGAACCTCATCGGTAAACCAAACGCACGACCGACGCTTGTCACCTCCACCCGAGCATCGCCTGACAGACCAAGCACCTCAACAATTTTTCCCTCCGGATTCAATTGCTCATTCTCCCAAGGCAATAGCTGTACTACAACCTTATCGCCGTGTTTAGCCTGACCTGCATCGTCTTTTGCAACATAGATATCTCTCGAAATCCGCTTGTCATCCGGCACGACAAAGAAGAAATTACGGCTCTCTTCAAGTCTTCCGATGACAGTTGTAAGGTTGCGTTTTACGATTTCAACAACTTCCCCTTCCACATTCTGTTCGCGGGCGTTGCGTCTCTGAGTGACTGGCCGCGCAAACAGGACAACCGCTACAATATCGCCGTGAAGTGCTGTCTTCATAAATTTCGGCGCAATGAAAATCTCCTCCTCGCTTCCTTCGGGTCTGACAAAGCCAAAGCCACGCTTCGTCATACTCAGCGGACCCACAACCTTCCCTGTCATTTTCTTCTGCTTCCCGGAAACAACAGCGCCCTCTTTGCGGTAACTGATTCTGCCATGCTCATCAGCCGTCACATGACCGGAGTGTTGTAATTCCTCGACCAAAATGCGCAATTCGCGATACTCTTCTTTCCCTTTCACTTTCAAACGTTTTGAAAGGTCTTTCAGAGAGGACCGTGAACCCTTGTTTTGCGCGAGGTGGGCAAGCAGCTTTTTTTTGAGATTTGCGATGTGAGACTCCTGAATTGTGATAAACTAAAACGAGAATCGATAGAACAAACGGGCGGAATTAATTTCTTTTCTTTCACTGCTTTGCCCGATCGTACCTATCTCAACTTTTCGTTCAAGCTCAAACATGAAATTACGCAATGCTGGTTTAGTGAAGATATCTCCGAAGGAGTAGAGAATACTCACGTTGGCATTGCTGAAAGGGTCTTCCAGGATTCTCCCGCCATATCTCCAGAGACCCTTGAACGCGGTTCCTGTGACGCGGATATCCGTACCTTCGCCAACACTTCCCTGTGCGCGGTAACTGAGCTCGACGGCCTTGATAAAACCGGTCTCACGACTGAGGAATTCCGTTAGTGTGCTTGAAAAGAGCGACGTTGCTCCGCCGAAGAGTGATGAACCGACTGTTGTGCCGATATCCGATGCAATATCATTTTTTTGCGAGCGCGAAAGCGGGAATGCCCCGGTAATAATAAAAGCCAGGGCGTCGGACTGTACGTCCGAGGATTTCAGTCCAGCATAGGAATAGTAATCCACGTCGTCAATCGACATTGATATGTTAAGCTTGGGCTCGTTTCGCGTGCCGGTGATTTCGAGATTGACGACAACCTTCTCAACTTTTTCTGCTGAAGAATCCTGCAATGCTCTTGTGCCTTCGTAACGCGCTTTGATGTTGAGTTCCGGGTTGAGCAAGTCTCCCGTATATCGGATTGTCCCCTCGGCATCAAACCGCTTAAAGAAATAATAGTATGCTTTGTCAACCGTTACTGTCCCGACCCACTGTGTTCCATCGCCTATGATGGTGAACTTCCCATCGACATTCGCCACCAACTCTTCGTTCGTTGCCGTATTAAATATCATGCGTATTTGCGTATTCCCGCCTGCCGTCTCAATGTTGAGGTCATATCGAACGCCATCAAGAAATGATTTTGTGGGAATGTCCTCTTTCTCGGCACGCGTAAATTTCGGTGAATCATCGTTCTCAGAGCCAAAATATTCCTCTGTTGCGGAATGAGTGTGAACCTCTCGCACCTTCGATGTGTCATCAATAATAATAAGAGGGATTGTACGTTGTGCTTCCTGCGTTGCGGCTGCCTTCGTAGGAGGAAACACAAGGCTTGAATTCCTGATAAGAACGGAGCCCTGCAGTTGCGACTGTTCAATGGTTCCCGTATAATGCAATCCCTGCGAGCCTATTTCAATAAATAAATTGCCGTACACAGAAAGTGAGGACTTCCTTGTCGTCTCCTTGACAACAAGGAGTTGACCCGTTGTAGTCAAGTTGAAGTCTGTTGGTTTAAACTCGTTGAGTCTAAAATCTCCGACAAGATGAAGGATACCTTCCCGGTCGCCGGTGTTATCTCGCGGAAGGTTGCGTACCGATGCGTCCAGCACTTTGATGTGATCCCCCTCCGGTTGGAATTTTCCCTCAAATGTGTAGTAGATGTTGTTGGGAACAAACAGAAAGGAACAACTATCGATACTCATCGTCCCGGCGTACGTAGGATTGCCCGGTAACCCCTTGATCTTGAGGTCGCATCGTAGTATTCCGGAGAGTTGGTTAAAAGTCGGCAGCAAGGGATCAAGAAAACTCATTTGGAGATGATTCGTCTTGATGTTCATATCCATTACAGAAATTGCGGTATCGGGTTCTTCAGCAAGAGAAAGATTGATCGGCAGTGTTCCCGTAATTGTAAGTACAGGAGCGATTTGCTCTTTTGTTCGAACATGGCTGGGATTACTTACCATAGCATCGATACTTAATGCGCGGTCTTTATACCGTAAATCCCCTTGCAACTGCCCAAATGGCACACCTCTGAACATGACATCTTCTGCTCCCAACGAGCAGTCATAGTGGGGATCGCGCAGGGTGCCACCCGCATTGATTTGAATACTCGCTTTCCCTCCAAAGCCCTGGCTTCTTGAATCCAATTCCTCTTTCGACAATAAGTATCGGAGACAACCAAGATCGACAGCCTCTGCGACAAGGGTCGCGTTGAGTTCTCCATGAGAAGCAAGGGTACCGTTGATGATAACACTCTGTGAATCACGCCGCATCACAAGGCTGCTCACATGAGCGCTCTGGGCATTGAAGCCGATGGTTGCCCCTCCATCGGCGTTCCACGCGAAGTCTTTGAAAGCCAACTGAAAATTATTAAGGGTGAAGAGAACTTCGTCCTGAGAAACACTTGCACGTCCTTTGATGGCAAAGCGAGTGTCATGATCAACGGTAGCACTTGCAGAATAATTCGAATATTCCTGTTGGTATTGAACAGTCATCTGCAATGAATCTAGCTCAGTTCTGTTGATATGGACCTTCGCCGCGCTGGTAACAAGCTGCACTCCAAGATCATTCAAAAGGTTTTGGGGTTTCAGGTTCGTCATCTTCAAATCTGCGGTAGCATCCTGAATGAGCACGCCCCCATCAACGTTACCGTAAAAAAAGTCTGCAATCGCCAGCTTGCCTTCAAACGAAAGATTCTTTTGGTCTCCCCGAATAACACCCTGGATTGTGCCAACCCCGTTGAACTTCCGATTGCCGGTAACAATTGAGATCGGTTCAAGATCTTTTAGCTGGAGCATATACGTCACATCAAGCGCCGCCCGCTTTGCCGCCAAGTCCACGCTCAAGGCATCCAGCTGTTTTCTGTCAATTGCTTTTCCAAGCGAGGAATCAACTGCAACGAATTTTTCCACTACGGCGCTTCGCACATTAAGCAACTCGAATCTGATCAACTCCACAAGATACTCCATGTCGAATGCGCCCGTAAGAGAAAAGTCGGCGAGACTCGACTCAAGCTTCAGTTGTTTCTGTTGCAAGTCATGCTGGTCAAGAAAGAGATGAACATTCCCTGATGTAATTTTGTAATCACCATATCGAGACGGTGAAAAATCAAGCGCGAGATCACCATTCAACGTGTTCAACGAATGTCCTGCACCGTGTGCATTCAAGGACAGGGTGAGGTCACTGTTATGCAATGTGTCGTGTGTGAAATCTTCGAAATTGAAGGACGTCACCCTTCCATCAACTTTAAATGATGGAACCTCTTGCTGGCCAAATTCTCCATTGAGAACGGAATGCATACCGCCCATTGTAATGTCTACCGAGGCTATGATTTTCTTCTCTACGGCATCAAGAGCGATCTGAGATCTGCCGACCGTTTGTGATAAGAATTCCGAAGAATCAACATCAGCCCTCAGACTACCGACCAGATCATCAATTGATGTCCCCTGTCCATCAATATGGACTGTTCCGTTAAGACGGCTGGTCAGGTTCTCATCATTGAGCAGCAATGCAATATTCAGGTTATGCATCTGAACCTCACCTTTGTACACAAGCGGGCGCGACCCATCGATTTTTAGGGCAATATCAGATTGCAATTCACCTGCATTTGTTTGAATTGAAAACGTGGTGCGAAAATCCAACGGCTTTCCCACAAATTCAAGGTTCAACGTCAACACACCAAGAGAGGGAAATTCGGGAAGATGTAACGAAGGAAGAATCGTCAATGGATCAGCCGGCAAGATCCTGCTATTCATCATCTTCACATCAAGAAAAAGATTCCGCGGCGTCTGCAAATTGAAGACCGTTCCTTTTATATCAAACGCTGTGGAGCCGCTACTCATATTGAGCTTCTTGATACCAAGCTCACCAAATTCACCTCCCGCTTCAAGGTCAAGAGCAACTGTGCCGTTGAGAAAGCCAATCTGCGGAATAAAACGTTTCAGCTCATTCAGGTCAACATCATGTGCATGGAGTGAAAGACGAACCTGATTGTGTTGCAATTGCTCAACGTCGATTCCACCCAAGAGGTCAATATCCTTCATCTGAGCGTCAAGCTGAAGGTTTGTTTTTTCCGTCTTGAGTACCATATCCTTTACGGTTGTTGCCTGAGGGGTTACCGTGAAATCTCCCGAGATCTGCAGCAACCGGACATCAGGTTCTTCCGAGGAAAAGGAAAGCGATTTTATTGTGGCGTGTTTTTCACCCGGCCGTATCATGAGAGATGTGACAAGGTTGAATTCCCTTAGTATGACTCTATGGTATTCAACATAATACGGATCTGGTAAAGGATGGTCTTTGCTTGCCAGCGCGGAAGAATCAACAAGGATGATTGTTCCGTCCGAGATGTTCAAGGAATTCACGACAATGGGCCAGTCGAACGGACGGTGAGTGCTGGTGTCTTTTGGTGTTGGACGAATCATTCGCGTAAAATTCCAGACCCCGTCGCGACCACGCAGCAAACTCACAAAGGGCTTTATCAAAGTCATACTAGCTACCGAGATTGTCTTTCCCGGAATTTCAAAAAGGTCGTACTTGAGATCGAGGCGTTCTGCAACGAGCAAATAGTCGTTCTTGACTTTGATCGAGATGTGATCAATTGAGAAGCCCGTGACAAGGTTCCCATCGAGGTTTCCAAGATGGACTTCAGCATCCAGAAGCGAATCAAGACTCGAGAGGGCGGCGGCTCTGAGACGATCGCGGAACATTTGCGTTTGGGTAAACCCGGCGAGGAGGAGGAGGAAAACAAGCAGAGAGCCAGAGGTGTACGCGGCTATTTTCAGTAACTTCTTCACGGTTGTCTCTCTGCACTATTCCGGATCACGTCTACCGATAGGCCTGAACCACCCGTTTGATCAGGATGGTGGTGGACCTGCCTCGTGTCAACCGGATGGTTCTTACAGAACCACCATGACTTTTCACAATATCTTGTCCGACAATCTGGTGCAGCTTCCAGTCTGACCCCTTCACCAGAACATCAGGAGAAAGCTGAGAAATAAGTCGATAGGGTGTATTCTCTCCGAAGAAGCACACATAATCTACAGGATTGAGCGCCGAGAGCACAGCAGCCCTGTCCGCGTTCGCATTGATCGGCCGTTTTTTCCCTTTGATCCTTCGTATCGAGGCATCTGTATTCAGTCCCACAACAAGCGTATCACCAAGACTCTTTGCTTTCGTGAGATAGTCTACATGGCCCCGATGAATGATATCGAAGGTTCCGTTTGTAAACACCACTGATTTGCGTCGCTTGCGCAAGCTCCTTCGAATTCGCAATAGTTGCTTCAGCCCGACCACTTTCCCCATTATTTATTGCCATTTCTGTTGTTCGATGAGCGAAGCGCAGCCTCTACAAGTTCCGACGGCAAAATAGGGACAATACCAACTTCGCCAACCACTACGCCCGCTGCGCAGTTCGCAAGGATCGCCGCTTCCTGGATGGTGGCACCTGCTGCAAGGGCAAGCGTGAGCGTTGAAATAACGGTATCGCCTGCACCCGATACGTCCTGCACACTGAGGGCGTTCGTCGGCAGGTGTGTTATTTCACCATTTGACTCAAAAAGCGACATACCTTCCTCACCGCGAGTCAACAGAACGTTTTGCGCCGATAGCCTTGCCAGGATCTCTTTTCCCACTGTGATCACGTCATCAAGCGTCTTCAACCTGCCCCCCAGCACTTCTTCCACCTCCCTGCGATTCGGTTTAAAGACCGTGACGTTTTTGTAATCAAAGAAGTTATTGAATTTCGGGTCGACTGTAATGATTTTGTGATACTTGTTTGCTACCGCAATCAACTCAGGGATAACTTCTTTGGTAATCACCCCCTTGTTGTAATCTTCCACGATGATACCGGCAAGATCGTGAATGCTGTACTTGACAGCATCAATGATCTTGTGGCGTAAATGCTCCGGGCACTCGAGTTTCGATTCATTGTCAATTCTTACAACATGCTGACCGTGCGCGATCACTCTTGTCTTGATCGTTGTTGGTCGTGAAGGTTCCACAACAATCCCGGAGGTTGCAAGGTGTCGTTCCTTCAAGGTTTCGAGAAACACCTCACCCGGGTGGTCGTCACCAATCAGGCCGACAAGTATGGGATCGCCTCCCAAGGCCTGAATATTATTGGCCACATTCGCTGCTCCGCCAAGCCGAACCGACTCCGACTCAACTTCCACAACGGGTACTGGCGCTTCCGGGGAAACTCTACTTACCTTCCCCCAGTAATAACGGTCAACCATCAGGTCACCCACAACGGCGATTTTCTTACCGTTGATGTTTCCCAAAAGCTCCTTGAGACGATTTTCTGTGAATGATACCACTGAGTGTTTACCAAGATTATTGATTTTCGGGAAAAATATACCGATTAACTGCTTGAGATGCAAGGAATTGGCGGGATAGCGACCGAACTTGTTGTTTCAAACGTGAAGATTGTATTGCGGTACGTCCACGAGAAGCGGCGCTAGAGGGACCGTATGAAGGCAATTGCATCCGCGAGATGCTCCTTGGTCACGTCTCGCACAACTTTGACTCTGCCGAGAGCTTGAGGCAAAACAAAGCGTGCACCACTCTTGCCAAGGGTCGCGGTAACAATCGCGGACGTGCGTATTTTTGTGATGCTGTATGTACAAACGAGACGATGAT